>JBDTVE010000001.1:0-11497 GCA_040007355.1 Bacteroidota bacterium
GAATCAAGCTGTAACGGGTCTTCATAGTCATACCGGCTGCGCATGCCAAAGGCATAGTAATCCGTTGCGCTTACCACTTCGGCATTGTAATAATCAAACCCGCCAGCGCCATTGTTGTGCCCGATCTTCTTGTCACTGATGCTTGTCAGCACATTGCCTAAGTGGTTGCCTAGTTCATAGAACTTCAAACCTCGAAAGTTATACAACGGCTGACCTACACTACCCTGGTCAGCGATGTCCTGCCGGTTCTGTGTGCCCAGCCGACTGCTGCCGTATAAATTGTGCTCTGAAATAAACAGCGCAAAACTTCCCAGGCTTGTCGTTGCAATAGTGTCTTTATTGGCCGTGTAGGTAGCCAGCGCATTGCCCTGCGCATCCCGCACATACCACGTATAAGCCACATTGGCGCTGCCATACTTAATCACCTTCTTGCCTATCCGGTTGCCGGCGGCATCATAATAATAGTTAATTTTCTTGACATTCGTCAGCACGCTTGAGGCATTTTTGCTGATTTCTGTAATTTTCCCGTATACATTCCATTTGATACCCCCGGAGGAGATTTTCTCCGTACTGTCTTTGATCAGGTTGCCGATCTCGTCATAGTCATAATTGCCGCTATTCTGGTTTTTGATCTTGTAGTTCAAGTTCACCCAGCCCTGCGACTGATCTGAGGCATAAGACAGCTTATTGGTATTGGACAGGTAATGATAGGTCAGGCTGTCCATCGGCGTGGACGTGGTGCTGGCATAGCGTGTGGCTTTGGTAATATTGCCATTGCCATCATAGTTAAACTTCTCGCTATAAGCCAAGGTCTGGGTCAGAGAGCTGTTCCATGCATTGGTGCTGTTGTTAAGGCCTGAAAAAACATCTACTGATTTCAGCCGGTTTAACTGGTCATATTTATAGTCGTACAGGTAGGGCTGATTAAATTGGTGAATACTCACGGCCATACTATTGATGTTCCCATTGTATAATGGCCGGTATGAACTTGCCGCATTCAACTGCGGGCTGGGATCAGGGAATGGCGCAATGCCGCCTATTGCCTTGTAATCGCCGGAATAATAGTTTAGGTTATAACCTACCTCATCCCGGGCTATATAGCGGTTCTGGTTAGAGGTATCGCCATCGCGGCCAATATCATACAGTGGATTCAGGGCAGTGCTGTTCATGCCCTTTATCCAGCCCTGCAGTGTATAGATGTAATCAAGCCCCTGCACCAATTGATCGCCCAGCACGGTTCGCGCCAGCGGACCATGTTTGTAATATTCATAACGGGCGTCCGTTTCCCAGCTAATGCTGTCTTTGCTGGTCTGCACCGTTGTAAGACGGTTTTCAGTATCATAACTGTAGCGGTGGAAGAAACTTACCAGCGGGCTTACCCAGCTGCGGGTGGTTACATCATAATACCTGGGATTGTAGGAAACCTGGTTTACTTTTCCGCTGACCAAGTCGTACTGGTAGACTATCCGTTCCCAGCGGTTGTTGTTGCTGTTCATGATGTTCTTCACTTCGCTGAATGAACTATTGCCGTAATCCTGTACCAGCGTGTCTACATTTCCTTGGATGTCATAGCTATAAAAGGTGCCCTGGTTATAGCGCGTGGTGCTGTTGCCATCGGTATAGGTGCTATAGGCCACCCGATTGCGCAGGTTGCGGGCATTCAGCGGAATATCATCTGTTCCCGGTGTGTACTCATTATCGTAAACGGTCCGCGTAACCTGTTCCTTCTTGTTTATCCGGGCTAAAAACCAGTTGTCGAGCGTATCCTGTTTCCGAGTGATGCTGTCTACTATCAGGGGGTTGCCAGCGGTATCGCTCAGTTGTCCTACTTCGGTTATTCGTCCCAGGTAGTCATACTTTGTATAACTATACCTGCGGTAATGGTCGGTGGTGACTGCCTGGTGGGCGTTCTCAGACAGGGTTAACCGTCCAAGCCTGTCGTACCAGAAATTACTCAGACCCGCATCGGGTGTTTTTTGGGCCACCACCTGATTGAGGGAATTATACCGGTAGTTGGTATAGAGCGAATGTTTCGGCTTATACACATTGCCGGCAGCGCGTGCTGCACGTACCGAATCGAAGTAGGTGCTGCGACTAAAGACACTTATGTCTACACCTGCCGGTGGAACAGTACGCAGCAGGTTGCCAGCCTGGTCGTAGTAATACAAGGTATAATGGAATTCACTCATTGGTTGCGTTACTGTAAAGCTTTCCATTTTAAAGGCACCAATACATTTGGCCTGGTATTGATCGTTGAATGTATTGATCAAAGAATCCTTGTAAGCATTGTAGAGCAGTGTGCCCGCATTATATGCAAAGTTGGTGCTGTCATCACAGGGGCTATGTTGTATAAGTGTTGCCGGTGGAAACACTGGTTCTGAGCGGCCACATAAAAACGGACCATCGTTTGTGCAGGTCGCAAGCGGTACTCCCCATCTTTTATAAATTGAATCGATCTGGTTATAGCTGTAATTGCTATGTTGTTGTTGGTTGAAATACAGTGCAAAATCGGTTTTACAATTTGCACATTGCCTGGCCAGGGCTGTTGGGTATCCACGGGAGGCGCAACCATTGAATTCCTCATCCAGCAACATGCCGCCGGTATTGTTATAAATTTTGATATAATCCACCGACCCGGAGAAAGAAGATCTACAGGATAACGACCAGTTATACAATTTGGAAATAGGGAAATCCAGGGTTCGCTGCCCCTGCAATGTGTCATTTATATAATAATAAAATTGGTTCCCGATAAATTTTAATTTGACATTTGTCCACACATCAAGTGGATAAACCGGTGATGAACCATTGTCGCTACAGGAGTCTTTATAATCATGTTCATGGGTGCACATGCCTGTTCCGGGTCCACCAAGGCCTTTAATACTTGCTAATATAAGCCCGATGGGTTGTGAATCATGATTTTCAACCTGGGTTTGAACGAAATCATAATCGGGATTGAGGATGATCCACCATTTATCCGAATAAGGTGATGAGGTAAGGCTATCCGGCAATTTGAGTGATGTCTCAAAAGTAAAACCGGCAGTGTCCACACATATAGGCGTATTCCCAAAATCATAATCAACTATCTGACTGTTCGATCAAACTATAGTCTGGTGTACCATCATAATTCAAGGTGTCAATGTCTCCAGGTGCACCAGAAGTATTTTGCCGCCTCGTTGTTCCAAAACGTTTTGACCACGCTATATTTCCGGAAGCATCAAGATGAGAAAGCAGGAAGTCTCCAGTACCGGCGTGTCTATCAAAAATACCCAATGCTGCATAACCTCCATCGCTTGTTTGAATGACGTCATAACCTGCTTCACCATAGAGTGAATTAAACCCGATAGTTTTCGTCCAGGTGGTTGCCCCGCTTGAATTTATTTTTGTTATCAATACCTGGCCCTGGTTATAGGTACCAGACTTTGTGGTACCAACCGATATAACCCCAAAATACTATCGTTCAACTACAGTATATTGAGTTTAATTGCCATCAAAAAAGGTTTTAGCCAACGGACATATTATTCATACACTTATTCCTCGTTCAATATTTCATAGTATACCTCCAGCATACCCAAATTGTCAAATATCACCTTTGACGCGGGGCTAAATCATAGTTGCCATTGCAGTAATTTGTTATCAGCCAAAAGTGTTTTAGATTTACACTAAATTAAATGCCATAAAGGCTTTGCCGGCAAGCAAAGAGCCGCACAATAAACACTAGCCCATGTATACAATAAAGTACCGCGCTAACTTTCTTATGTTGCTCTTTTTTATACTGGCCTTGCCATTTATTTCATACAGCCAGGCAAGAGACAAAAAAATAACTATTGACCTTCTTTGTCATAAATGGAAAACCAATTTTGCAAAGAGTTCCCAAAAAATGGATTGTTTCCCGCCTGACGCTGACTCTTCCATTCATTTTCTAACAAACGGCTATATAATTTTTACTGAAAAAAAAGGCTCAGAAGGCGTCTGGAACTATGACGCTGTCCGGAACAACCTTTACATCATTGTAAATGGCAGCCTCTTTAAATACAAAATCAATTCCATTACAGAAACTGAACTGGTCTTTGAAGGCACCGCCAACAAAAATACCGCTGACTATTATTTGTTGAGCAGCAAGTAACGTATGTACACTTTGAACCAACTAAAAGGGTACGAATTGCGGCACTACCATTCTTACCCATCAATACCACAACAGCCATTGTCATTTCAAAAATATTGTAAGAGCCATCCGCCATAGCACAAACAGCGTGTGTAAGCAACTGCCTACACACCGGTTACAGCAATTCTTACAAATTAATGCATCCCCGAACTTGCCAATACAAACATCTCTATCTGACTGTATTTATTTTGAAGAAAAAGCACCACAGAAGTAACCTGTCATTTCCCAAAACATAGACTGTAAGTACAGATGTTACTGTAGAAAAGCATCTTTGAAAAAATAATTTACCACATACCCGTTGACTGCCTACAAAGTCCTGTAAGCGAATTACATACTGATAGGGATATTGAACATGTGCTGGAAGTTATGAAAGATGCCCTTACTTCCTCGTAAAATCTCTCACTGAAATAAATCAGTATGGTACAGTATGGTAGAGCGTTTAAATTAATTTACATTGCCTATTACTAAATGCAGCATTAATACGCGATGCTGATGAACAGAAATTACATTAACAATAACAATTGCCAGCGTTTAACAATGAAATACAATAGATGGATGATCTGCGTGTTGATTACATTACTGGCGTTTGTTAATGCAGAGGGGCAGAAGGCTGCATATAAAATATTGAAAGGCGGGAATTTTGATATTTCGGCTCGTGCTGTAACCATTGCCAACTGTTACCCAGCCATTGACAATAAAATGTTGAAGCCTTTAAAATTGTCCATCTGCAAAACAAATAACACAGCGGCCATAAAATACTATTTAATTGAAGGGAAGGCAGAATTAAGTTTTAGTTGCCAAGGGAATTCATTGGTAATAAAACCGTCTGTAAAAAACAATAGTCATTCTGCCTATTTCATTTCTATAAAAGGAAGTGCGGAAGTAAAAAATGCCAAGAAAACTTACCGTACACCCACGCAAATAATGGGCAATGGTGGCATTGCAAAATGGCCGGTGACTAAAATGGATTACAGTAGCTGTGGCATGCCTACCGGACTGCTGGCAGATTCTGGCGAATCGTTGGTTTAAGGTCCTTTTGATCTATACAATAAAATGATTTTATGCTGAATTATTTTAAGCCAGTACGACTACTTTTATTACTCCTCTTTCTTTCTGTTACATCCAATGTGTCATGCCAACAAATAACAAATAACAATGCCGCTGTAGAAATTTATGGCAACTGGATTGCCCCGCCAGCTACGAACCTGCACCAGTATGGTGTTTATCATTTTAAAAAAATATTTACACTTACAGCTAAACCAGCTAGGTTTATCATTCATATTTCTGCAGATCAGCGATACCGGCTTTTTGTTAATGGCCGTTCGTTAGCTACAGGGCCATCCCGGAGTGATGTGCAGCATTGGCGTTACCAAACGGTTGATATTGCGGACGCACTTTTACAAGGAAATAATACGATAGCCGTTACCGTTTGGAATGATGGCGAACAATCAGCCTGGGCGCAACTTTCTTTTCAAACCGGGCTATTTGTACAAGGGGCAACAGATAAGGAAGCTGTCCTTAATACAGATACCAGTTGGAGTGTTGTAGAAAATAATGCGTACGCACCCGTAGCTACTATTGCGCATATTACGGGCGCTTTTGAACAGGTTTTTGCACAGCGCTATCCATGGGGCTGGCAACAGAACAAGGATAGCAATTCAATGTGGCTACCGGCGATTATTTCTGAAAAAGTACCAAGCAAAACCATAGTTTCCACTAATCCAACTTTACGGCACCTTACACCCTCACAAATACCCATGCCTGAAGAAAGAATTCTACGTTTGGCACACATACGATATGCTAAAGGAACGGATGCTGGCACCGACGATTTATTAAAAGGAACAGGCAGTCTCAACATTCATCCCGGGGCCGACGTAACACTCTTGTTAGATCAGGAATATCTTACCACCGCTTATATTTCATTGCTAACTTCCGGAGGCAAAGGTGCAAAAATCACCATAACCTATGCAGAAGCATTATTTGATAGTAGTGGAGCAAAAGGGAACAGAAATGAAATAAAAAATAAAACGATCAAAGGCAATCATGATGTCTTTATTTTAGATGGCGGTGATAACAGATTATTCAACACTCTGTATTATAGAACCTACCGGTATATAGAACTACACATTGAAAATCACCAGCAAAATTTACTACTTCAGGATTTCTATGGCACATTCACAGCCTATCCATTTAAAGAAAATGCCAGCTTTGAAAGCAGCGACAGTAGCTTGCAAAAAATATGGGAAACCGGCTGGCGTACTGCAAGGCTTTGTGCTTTTGAAACGTATATGGATTGTCCCTACTATGAACAATTGCAGTATGTAGGCGACACGAGGATACAAGCACTTGTGTCCTTATATGTATCCGGTGATGACCGATTGATGCGCAATGCAATTGAGCAATTGTACTATTCTATTTTGCCCGGAGGCCTTACCCAGAGCCGCTATCCCAGCAACAATCAGCAAATCATCCCTCCCTTCTCGTTATTTTGGATTGGTATGATTCATGATTATTGGATGCACAAAAAGGACGATGCATTTGTGCAAAAGTTTTTTCCGGCCATTAAAAAAATACTTGACTGGCATACAGCATATATTAACAAGGAAGGCATGCTTAATAAAATGCCCTATTGGAATTTTGTGGATTGGTCCAAAGAATGGCCTTGGACAGGTAAGGAAAACGAAAGTGGTGTACCAGCAGGAACCACCACTGGTAACTCATCCATCCTTACACTTCAACTGGTGATGGCTTTGCAAAAAGCAGCGACACTTTTTGCGGGCTATCAAAACAACAATACTGCCAAAACTTATATCGCACTATCCAATTCCCTGAAAAATGCGGTATATAAAAATTGCTGGAGCAGCAACAAACATTTTTTGGCCGATACCCCGGATAAAACCAGCTTTAGCCAACATGCACAGGCATTGGCTGTACTCACTTCTACCCTACCTGCATCGGAAGAAAAAGAACTATTGAAAAACACACTCAGTAACAGCAGCCTTATACAATGCACTTACTATTACAGGTTTTATTTGTTGCAGGCGCTTAAAAAAGCGGGGCTTGGCGACATGTATTTGTCCCAATTAACGCCCTGGAAAAACATGCTGGCAATTGGACTCACCACCTTTGCGGAAGCTCCCGAACCCAGCCGCAGCGATTGCCATGCCTGGAGTGCAAGCCCTTGTTATGACCTCCTCGCAACCGTTTGTGGCATTGAGCCAGCGAGTGCCGGTTTTTCCAGCGTACGCATCCAACCCCACCTTGGCAACCTTACCTTTTGCGATGGAAGTATGCCACATCCCAATGGAATTATAAAAGTTCACTACAAAAAAAGAGCGGCAGAAAGTTGGGACATCAGGATTGACTTGCCCCGAGGTATTGAAGGTATATTTGTTTGGCAAGGAAAGGAAATGCGGTTAAAAAGCGGCATAAATATTTTTTAGTCATATCCAACCACTAAAATAGTACCGGCCCCTTGGAAACATCTGAGGTGAAGATGCGATTTTTTCAGCATCAGCCCGCAGTGG
This sequence comes from Bacteroidota bacterium, assembly GCA_040007355.1. GTDB lineage: Bacteria > Bacteroidota > Bacteroidia > Chitinophagales > Chitinophagaceae > JACMLD01. The sequence continues at coordinate 7,690 of JBDTVE010000001.1, forward strand.
AAAATCACCGAAGTGTTGTAAAAAGGTAAATACTTAAACCTATAAATATGAAAGTTAGTTTAATCGCCTTTTTGTTAACTACTTGTTTCGGGTTAACGCTTTTAGCGCAAAAAAATATTGCTATTTTAAATTTTCAGGCCGATAATGGATTTCAACATTCATCAAAACTCAAGGCTTTATCGATGGTAGAAAAGATATGCAAACAAAACAACTGGCATGTAGTTAGTTCTATTGATACCGCTTATCTTGATTCAGATAACCTGCAACAATTCGATGTAATTGTGTTTAACAATATGTGCGGCAATGAGGGTCGTATATTCTCAACTCAGCAACAAAAGGCAATTCAAGCTTTTATCCGAAATGGTGGTGGCTTTGTGGGCATTCACTGTGCCGGAGCCATTTGGCAGGAAGACGGGGCATTTCAGGACTGGTATGAAAAACTTATCGGAACACGGCTTGTTGATCATCCTCAAGTTGAAAAAGCACGGTTGATTCTTGAAAACAAATATTCTTTCTGGACGAACACTTTTCCAAAAGAATGGGTCATCGAAGATGAATGGCATCGTTTTGCTTACAACCCCCGGCCTTATGTAAACGTACTGTTATCCCTAGATGAAAATTCTTACGATGGAAAACAGAAGTTAGGTGGAGACCATCCCTTTACCTGGTATCAGTACTTTGACGGGGGGCGTTCTTTTTTTACCGCGATTGGACATAGTAATGCTATTTACGAGGATGCAAATTTTCAAGAATTGGTAAAACGCGGAATTTATTGGGCATCAGGAAAAGCGCCTGATATTTTTGGAGTGCCTGTAACGGCAGGCTTGCTACTTGATTTAGACGCTAATCATGGTATTAATCTGGAAGATGGTGACCGGGTAATATCATGGCAAAATCAAGCTCCTTCAAGTAATGTCAAAGATTTCGTTAAACAAGATATTGGGCGAACGCCTGCAGGGTCCGGACGGCCAACATTACAAAAAAAATCAGTCAACGCAGGCGAAAATAATACAGTTGTTTTCCACCAGCAAGAGTTGGTTAACGATGATGATTGTGCATTTGACCACCTGACAACGGGTAGCGGATATACGTGGTTCTCTGTTATGGCAGTTAATACACAAACGCCTCACGTTCCGGGCGTGAACGCTTTTTTTGGAAACCTTAGAAATTCTAATGTTAACAATCAGGGAAACTATGAAGGTTTTTGGGCAGGATTAAGTGATGACAATAAGGTGTGGATGGGCACCCGCAATGCTCTTTCTTTTGGAAGATGGGATGAAAACAACCCATTGGTTATAGATTCACGTCCACTTACAAAAGGTCAATATTATGTTGTAATGGGCCGAATGGGAGCCGGGAGAGAAAAGGCAAAACTTGAACTTTTTATCAACAACACCTTGCCGGTATCTGAAGCACTCATCCGTGTTAATACGAGCGCTGACCCAGCTGTTATGGCTATTGGCCAGGAACGTGATGCCTCAAATCATCCGGGTAATGAATCATTTGACGGCGAAATAAGTCGATTTCTTATTTTTGAACGTCCGCTTTCAGCGCATGAAATGACTCAAGTGTTGGCCTACTTAAAAGAAAAATATAGAATCAAATAAATTATCTAAAATGAAATTAATCAATAACTACAAAACCGTATTGGTATTGCTTGTATGCTGCTTCCACTTAACATTGTCAGCACAAAAAAAGGAATCGAATAAAAATGAGTATTTCAGACCTGGAAAAGTTTGGTTAGATACCGACGGAAATCCAATTGCAGCCCATGGGGCAGGATTATTGTACCACAAAGGAGTTTACTATTGGTATGGCGAAACGCGCACTTCATTCCACACATTCCCGGGATTCTCATGTTACAGCTCAACCGATTTACTCAACTGGAAAAATGAAGGGTATGCCTTGGTTCCCGTTAAAGACAACCCGCAGCACGAACTGTACGAAACCAATATCATTGAAAGGCCAAAAGTGATTTACAATGATAAAACCAAAAAATTCGTCATGTGGATGCATGTGGAAGATAACAAATACCAGAAAGCACATGCCGGAGTAGCAACAGCCGACAATCCGATTGGTCCGTTTCAATTCATTAAAAGCATAAAACCAAATGGCGCCGAAAGCCGTGATGAATCAATTTTTAAAGATGATGACGGTACAGCTTACCTCATTCATTCATCTGAACAAAACAGCACACAACACATTGATTTACTGACTGACGATTATTTGGATGTTGAAGGTTCATACGTCCGTACTTGGATTCAAGAGTGGCGCGAAGCGCCGGCAATATTCAAATACAAAGGAAAGTATTACTCCATAACATCAAGATGTACAGGGTTTGCGCCAAACGAGGCCAAATATGCCGTTGCAGACAATATGCTTGGACAATGGAAAATTGTTGGTAATCCGGCAAAGGGATTGGGCAGTGAAAGTTGCTTTCGGTCACAAGCCTCTTACGTATTGCCCGTGGCGAACCAGCCGGGAAAGTTCATCTATGTGGGCGACCGCTGGACTCCCGGACAAATAGCAGATTCAAGGTATGTTTGGCTCCCTATTCAAATGCATGATGATGGCACCGTATCTCTTGAGTGGAAGGACAAGTGGAATTTCAAAGAACTATCAAACGGGTACTACGCCGAAAATCCGCAGGGTGAAGAGTTGTTAATTCATAAAGTGGAAAAGGGATTTCCCGCTACCGAAAGGAAACCAGATGTTCTAATCAAGAGAAGAAACCCCGACCAGGATTTTTCAGCATTGGGTTGGTTGGGATGGCGCGAAGGTAAAATGGTTTACAGCGTAATAATCTATCCTGAAAGTTCGAGCAGCCTTGATGGCGGAAACAATAGCAAATCAAGCGACGATCTTTTTGATATCTGGATGAACTTTTATCAGATAAGTGTTCAGCGAAATGGCAGGGTCTGGCATGTGATCCCGGGAAGTTCAGGATATGGTGATTTGGGTGGGATTTTACTTACCCAACGTTATGCTCATCCGGCGTTGAAATGCACCAAACAGGAAGACGTAACCAGCGAATATGGAAAGCTGTTGCAGCTTCCCGAAAATCAGAAGGGCATTTTGTATCAGGTGGAAGTGGACGAAAGTCTTGCCCCTATGCGTCCGCTAAAGGAAAACCAAATCATTGCTTTTGCTTTGGTAACCAACAACCACGACGTAAGCGGAAAAGGGATAAAAAACCGCGGATATGCTCCTTTGGCATGGCGCTGGGCCGATACGGATACTTATTATAAAATTATTTTGAAAAAATAATTCTTTTAAAGAGATTGACCCTATTGATTTTGACGATAAAAAAACATATGCTTCTATACCCGGTTCTTTTCCATATAGCCGATTTTTCAACAAATAATGTTGACAAGGATATAACAAACCTTTTACCAAAACAGGCAACCGATAGTTCCTATGTAAAGCACCATTTCCGCTGACTGAAAAGTTGAAGCCTCAGCTTTGCTGCACAGTAGAATGGAATACGAATCGAGATGAACCTGAATAAAAAGAACTTGATTTGTGAATTTCACCATAAGCAGAAAAACCGGGGGATAACCGGTTGCGCAATTTTTCGTACTGTGATGACCATACCAGCATCTTTGATAAAATTAGTTTTCCTGAATTGAGTGAAAAAAAAATTATTCGTTGCCATTACGACCCTTTTCATTCTGTGTTATATCTCAATGGCCAAACCATGCATCTGGCTTCGCTACTTAACGACCCTTCAATAACGGTGATTATTAAATTATGATCTATAGCAGGGAACGAAATGCTCTATGAATTATTTAACGAATCAACTTTTTTT
>JBDTVE010000002.1:0-4480 GCA_040007355.1 Bacteroidota bacterium
GCAGCACGCTTGATGACCTCCCGTTTATTGGCAGCTATGGAAAAATGCCGAACAGGTATATTTCACTTGGGCTTGGCGACAGATTGGGGCAAGTACCCGTTAAGGACGTGAAGGTTTGTCTTTTTGTTTTTTCTCTGCGGTTTTATTTTCGATAGCAAGCTGTTGGTTTGATTGATTGATCTTACCAGTATTGTCTAAAGTACCTTCTTCAAATGCCTGTTTTCTATTGTGTGTTTTTAGTGAGCGGTCTGCTGTTTTGTTACAGTCTATTGTATCCTTGCTCATGCCTGCTATTTTTAAAGGGTAATTTTTTTATGCGGCGTTTTCACCAGCGTTGATGGTAGACAGCAAAAGAATAGTTTCCTTGTTCACTACCAGGTTGTGCTTGGCGCCGGGATGCAATACCAATAATTGTTTTTCTTTAATAATACGCGTCTGATCGTCAGAAGTGCTAACGCTTATTTCGCCTTCCACTACTTGCAGCGCTAACAACCCGTCTACCTGCAGCTCTTTCATTTCAGCACCCTTACGCAGGGCGCTTAACACCACGGTAAGACCCGGTGTTTTAAAAACCGTAATGCCATTGCGATCGCTTTTTTCCCAGGCAGACTCATCTTTTAACTGGTCAATAAAATCCTGGATGTCTACCAGCACAGCTGGTGCATCAACCAGTCTTTTGCCTTCAGGGCGGTTCAGCGTTGCGTCATTTGTTTTTATATCCATTGTATTTTATTTAAAGTGAAAGAATTGCGTTACAGCGGATCATTTTCACGGCCCTTCAGGTACCCCGAATTAAACTCATCAATGGGTGGAAACAAACTGCCACCCTCTCTTTTGCGACTGGGCAGCCGCACAACCGGACTCGCTTTAACTAATATGGCATCAGGTTTTCTAACCACTGATAATGTGGGGTTTTTATTTTCTTTTTTTTCGATAAGCATAACCACTGAGATTATAGGATTTTATAGTACAGCTATGAAAAATATGCCGGATTTTTTCAGGCGCGTTTTTGTTTCTGCTGGGGAGAGATTTCTACAACTGGCTGGAGTTTGCTATTTGCATAGCCCTTTGTGGGGCGACAATAAGCCTGGGCGTCCCCGCTGCGTTTGCAATCATGGCAGATACGAGGTTGGATGTTTTAGTTAGGCGTATAAATTGATAAAAATATTGAACGAGGAGGCTGTTGGGCGTTGCCTATGATAAATGTGAATGATCCGGGAAACATTCTCATGAATGTCAGCATCCGTAAAATGCCCATGCGGGTAGCAGGAAAGAGAATAGAACCATTAATCCGCTGATTGTTATGTTTGTATCATTTGAATCGCCTTTTTCATATCGATGCCCTTACCAATAACCGGTTTAAAGATATCCCCTTCCGTTTTTATCCGATCTATGGCATTAACGATGGTAAAATCTGCCATCTTCAATCCTTTTTTTACTTCTTCCCAATAAAGCGGCATAGACACGGTGGCGCCGGGCTTGGGCCGCAATGAATAAGGTGCCGAAACGGTAGCCTGTGGCCTGTTTTGTAAAAAATCGATATACATTTTTCCTTTGCGGTTTTTAACGGTGCGTTCAATACTGGTAAACTGCGGTATTTCCTTGTGCACCAGTTTGGCAATGAGGCGTGCAAATTCCTTCGACTGTTCATAAGTATATTTTGCTCCCAGGGGAATGTAAATATGCATGCCGGTAGACCCGCTCGTTTTTGGATAACCGGTAATACCCATGCTGTTCAAAACATCTTTTGTGCAGTTGGCTGCTTCAATTACCTGTTCAAAGGTATTTTTAGCCGGATCCAGGTCAATGATACACCAGTCGGGGTAATCTTCTTTTGCAACCCTGCTGTGCCAGGGATTCATTTCTATACAGCCCAGCGATGCCATGTATAAAAGACTGGCCTCGTCTTTGGCAACCAGGTAATTTCGGTCGCGGTTGTCTGCATCACTATGGTATAAAAATGTTTTTATCCAACCGGGTGCCTTGCCGGTTACATCTTTAAAATAGAAACTTTCGCCCTGGATGCCGTCCGGATGGCGGTTCATAGATTGCGGTCTGTCTTTAAGATAGGGCAGGATATACGGTGCCACCTGGTAGTAATAATTCAGCATATCACGTTTGGTGATCTTTTCTTTTGGCCAATAGATTTTGCTTAGGTTGGTAAACTTTAACTCATGTCCGTTTATTTTTTTTACCTGGGTTTCCTCGCTGGGGTTCAACAGTGATTTCCGATATCTTTTCCCGGTGGGGTTAACCAGCCGGTGCGCCGAATTGCTTTCGTTTCTTTTGATGGCTTTTCGTACAGGAATTGCTTTTTCCATTATCACCTGTTTTGCTTTTTTATCGGTACGCATGCCTTCAAAAGAGGGATGACGCATTACACCATCGCCGGTCATTTCTGTAAAACTTACTTCGCACACCAGTTCGGGTTTTAGCCAGGTAGCTACCGCATGAGGGGGATTGGGCCGGAACCTGGATGGTTTATTGATATCCGGCAACTCGTTAAAAGGTGGTTTTTTTATTGCCAGGGGCTTGAATTGCCGTAGCATTTCACGTTGTGTCTTGTCGTTGAACCCGGTACCAATCTTCCCTGTATAGTGTAGCTGGCCTTTATCAAACACGCCTACCAACAGCGCGCTGAACAATTTGCTGGAGTCATCGTTTTTTGTGTAGCCGCCTATGACCATTTCCTGCCGTTTGTTTGCTTTTATTTTCAACCAGTCGGTTGAGCGTTCTCCCTGCAGGTAGGCACTATCGGCTTTTTTGGCAATGATGCCTTCGAGGCCCATTTTTTTGGCGGCTTCAAAAAAATGGGTACCCGATTCTTCAAATATTTTGCTGATTTTTATGGTATCTGTTTCCTGCACCCGGGCAGCCAGAATTTCTTTCCGGCTGCGGAGCGGCAGTCCAGTTAGATCTCTACCGTTTAACCATAAGATATCAAAGAGATAGTAACATAATTCGCCATCCGCTTCGCTGCGCCAGTTTTGGAGCGCCCCAAAATTGGAAATGCCATTCTCCGACAACACTACAATTTCACCATCTACCACGGCATTGATATCCCATATTTCCAGGGCCTGGGCAACAGGGTAAAATTTTGTGTTGAAGAGTTTGTTGTTGCGTGATACCAGTGTCACCTTACCATTCTTTACCAAGCCGATGGCACGATAGCCATCCCACTTTACTTCATACATCCATCCTTCTTCTTCAAAAGGTTTATCCACCAGGGTTGCCAGCATAGGAGAGAAGGTCTTTGGAAAAGCGGCTTTTGGTGCCTGTATTTCAAGACCTGAAACATCCTTTTTTTTCAGTGACTTTTTTTCAGTGGCTGCTTTTTTTTTAACCCGTTTGTTTTTTTCAGTCGCATTTTTTGCGGCCGCGGTTCTCACCGCTTTTCTTTTGTTTAGCTGTTTTTCCTTACTGCTTATAACGCTGCTATCTTTTACCCTTTGTGCGCCATAAAAATGGGTGGTGGTTTTTTCCACCTGGGCCAGAGTTTTTTTTGAGGCCACCGATTTATTTTTTTTGGTAATATCCGTGGCCGCGGCGTATTTGTCTTTTATCTTAAACAGTAGCCAGCCGTTTTCACCCCGGCCGTTTGCTTTTACCAGCGCATATTCACCCTTTAATTTTTTTCCCTTTAGTATAAATTTCAGTTTGCCGGCATGTAACTGGCGGCGGAGTTCCCGGTCCCGGTTTTTTTTATCCGTTTTCTCAAAATCGGCGGGTTCATAGAAGCCCTCATCCCACACGATCACCGTTCCTGCGCCATAGCCACTTGGAATGATGCCTTCAAAACTGCGGTAATCATATGGATGGTCTTCCACCATCATGGCCAGTCTTTTAATTTCGGGGTCAGTAGACGGGCCCTTGGGCACCGCCCAGCTTTTTAAAACACCTTCCATCTCCAACCGGAAATCATAGTGGAGATGGGATGCATCGTGTTGCTGCACTACAAATCTTAATTGATTATTATCGGCGCGGCCACCGGTTGGCTCGGGAGATTCTTTTAAATTTCGTTTCGATTTATATTTTGTCAGGCTCATGCTGCAAGTGTTTAACGGGCCTATAGGGAGCTTGGATCAATGGGGTTTGCTTTCAAGCAATGGAATATCAATTTGTTCCAGTGACAAATCGGCCGGGGGCTGCTGGTGGCCTGCCAAAAGCTGATGGAATTGCCGTCCCTATTGATCATGCAAGCGTTTGTGATATTGAAAATAGCAACCGGGCGCTGGAGGTTAGTTACTGTAGAAGCCTGATTTAATAGTGTGAAAATAATTACTCAATTAACAGGCTGGTTAGTGTAGAAGAGAATAGCCAGGGAATACCCTGGCTATTGTAAAAAATGGTTGTTATTCTTCTTCAGTTCCTCCTTCCTGTTCGGCCTCCCAGTTAATATTGTTCTCTGCTATTTGTGTTAGCCCGGCGTCTGTTTGCTTTTCTTCGTCCAGGGTTTGCTGCAGGATGTCGGCTGCATCCT
>JBDTVE010000003.1:0-29239 GCA_040007355.1 Bacteroidota bacterium
TGATAATTATCTTATTCATACTGCTAATTAATAAAAAAGCCGCCACAAAAATCACCGGTGTGAAAAACGGTCGGCTGGGTGAGAGCTAAATAACTTTTGTCAGAGCCATTTGGAAGCTTCCGGATGCGGCCAATACATTAGCAATAAGGTATATACATGATTTTTATTTTTATCCGGATCGTCCCAATCCGATTTCCTAAAAATTACCCAATTCTATTTTACCGTAAATCCGCTGCAAATGTTCAAACATCAAAAAATTCTGCAATTTTTGAAATGACCGAACTAAATACCGATTTATGGAAAAAAATATAACTAAATAAAATAGTATTTTATAATATGCGCTTTCGGATTTACTAAAATTATTTAGCTATTATTTTTAGGCCATATTTTTTATTATAATTAGCTATTATTTAATCAGATAACAAATATAAATGAATATTATATTTTTAATATACACATAATTAATGCCGTTCAATTCATTTTTTTGACCCGAACCAGAAGAAAGGTAATTTATTTATATATTTTTAGTATAATCAAGTCTTTTACAGTATATTAAAAAATATATATGAATTTATATTCATTATAAATAATAAATTAAATTATAAATTTATATACTAGTTCGTATAAAGTTCGTATAATTTGATTGGGAACCGCCGCGTGTCGAGTCGTAGTAGGGGCAGGGTTCACCCCTGCCCAAGCCCCCCGCCCATCCACGCCCCCCCTAATCATAATTTTTGACGGGCAAAAGCATCCTCCCAAAAAAAGCTGGAGATCCTAGTGCAACCGACAATGGGACCGATACGAATTTTTGAAGGGATAGACTATTGGGGGTCGACTGTACAGTACCAAGGGGTTGGGATTTATCTCAGCTGGACTTGCAAAAACAGTTTAAATTAGACATCTTTGTAACACGCCTTTTTATCCTCCTGTTAAACGTTGTCTCCAATTCCTTAAAGGCCTTTTTTACAACCGGGCATTAACCAGCTTATAACCGTTTATTCATTTAAATTACTTTTTCAAATAATTCAAACTGCGATGAGAATTGGCCTGCTTTTTATACCGCTGTACTTTATTGTCATTACCTCATCGGCCCAGGATTTTACGAATAAGGGCAAGGATTTCTGGATAGGTTATGGCAACCATGTGAGGATGTTTGGGCAGATTTCGGCTGGCACGCCGGCGGAGCAAATGCAATTATACATCACATCGGACCAGGGTACTACGGGAAACGTGGCCATTCCTGGTATCGGTTTTTCAATAGATTTTTCGGTTGTGGCCAACCAGATTACCACCATCAATATACCCCGCACCGCCGGTTTGTTTAATGAAGGATTATCCAACCTGGGCATTCATGTTACAGCCGATAAGCCGGTAGTGGTCTATAGTTTTATATATGTGGGGTCGGTTTCCGGTGCAACGCTTTGCCTGCCTACCACCACTTTGGGCAAACAATATTACTCCGTTAACTATACCCAGGTTTCCAACGAATCTAATTCGTATTCGTATTTTTTTGCCATTGCTACCGATACCGGCACTACCACCATTGCTATTACGCCTTCACAAACCTCCAATGGCGGTTTGCAGGCGAACACCACCACTACGTTTAATCTTTCACAGGGACAGATATACCAGGTATTGTCATCTTCCGATCTTACCGGTTCCGTTATTCAATCGGTCAGTTCGGCTACGGGCGGATGCAAAAAAATTGCGGTTTTCTGTGGAAGCGGGAAGATTTCCATTGGCTGCGGGAGCGCCGGAACCTCCGATAACCTGTACCAGCAAATGTATCCCGTAAGTACCTGGGGAAAAAACTACATAACGGTACCCAGCATCAACGCGGCGGATCCAAATGGCCAGACGAATTTCTATCGGATATATGCGTCGGACCCTTCGGCTGCAGTAACGTTGAACGGTGCGGCACTCAATTTTGCAGGCAGCCCTTATTACGAATTCAATAATAAACAGGCCAATTTCATACAATCTGATAAGGCCATACTGGTGGCACAGTATTTTACAACCCAGGGATGCAGTGGTAATAAAGGTAAGGGCGACCCGGAAATGATTTACCTGAATCCGATAGAGCAAACCATTTCGTCTGTAACGCTTCATTCCATGCAACCCGCCACCGGTACCAATATTACCGAGCATTATATAAACGCCGTGGTGCCTAATATACCGGCGGCCATTAACTCTTTTAAAATAGACGGCGCTCTGGTAGCATCTTTTACACCGGTTCCGCAAAACAGCAATTATGCCTATACGCAGGTGGCGGTAACCAAAGGCACTCATAATATAACCTGCGATTCTGGTTTTAACGCCATCGCCTATGGTTTTGGCAACGCAGAGTCGTATGGTTACAGCGCAGGTACCAATCTCAAGGATCTATACCAGTTTATTTCTGTCAATAATAAATATGCTATCGTAAACTTTCCGGCAACCTGCAAAAACACGCCGATGGCGTTTTCTATGACCTTTCCCTACCAGCCACTGCAAATGAAATGGCAATTTAACGGCTTGTTTCCGGATACGGCCATTGCCGCGCCGGTATATGATTCTACCTGGACGGTAAACGGGCGCACCCTCTACCGTTATTCGCTCAATAAATATTTTACCATTGCTCTACCCGGCACTTACCCGATAAAAGTACTGGCCACCGACCCGGGTGTGGATAACTGTGGCGGGGAACAGGAAATCAATTACGACCTACAGGTATTTGAACGGCCCGCGGTTTCGTATTCCTGGACGAATAATGGCTGTATTACCGATCCGGTTATGTTCAGCGATACGGTTAACACCGATGGCAGGCCGGTAATAAAGTATAACTGGGATTTTGGAGACGGTGCCACTGCCGGTGCCAACAACCCCGCACACAACTATGCGGCGGAAGGGGATTATACCGTTAGATTTGCCGCCATCACCGATATCGGTTGCCTGTCTGATACGCTTACAAAAATCATCCATATTGTTAACCCGCCAACGGCTGCTTTTACCCCACCGGCAGCTGCCTGTCTCAATAAAGCCGTAGTATTTACCGACCATTCAACTACCAGCGGCGGCAGTGCGCTGGTGAAATGGTATTGGGATTTTGGCGACAATACAGCCCTTGTAAAAACAGACAATAGCGTTGCACAACACAGCTATACCACTGCCGGGCCGTATAATATAAGTCTGCAGGCCGAGATCGGCGGCGGTTGTAAAAGCATCGTCACCACCATACCGGTAACAGTGGGCTACCTGCCGGTTGCCAATTTTACCGAGCCGGCTATCTGCCTGAACGACCCGATTGCACAGTTTCGCGACAGCAGTTATATTGCCGATAACAGCCAGGCCGCTTTTAGTTATTCTTGGGATTTTGGCAACAGTCTTGGCGATGTTCAGAAAGACGGCAAAACAACTTATACGGCCATCGGTATTTATAACGTGACCCTCACGGTAACCAGTGGGAACGGCTGTATAAAGGATACAACTAAACAGTTTAGGGTTAACGGGGCTGTGCCTGTGGCCGGTTTTTCGGTTAACAATGCGGCTGCCCTTTGCAGTAATAAAGCCATCAGTATCACGGATGCGTCAACGGTAGATTTTGGTAATATCATCCGTACAGAAATCTACTGGGATTATTCCGGCAACCCGCTGGCCCGCACCGTGGACAGCTTTCCTGCAAAAGGCAAAACCTATGTCTATCAATATCCCGATTTTGGATCACCCGCCGTCAAAACCTATCAGATAAAATATATTGTATATTCCGGCATTAGTTGTATAAACGAGACTAGTACCACGGTGCAGTTGCAGGCCAGTCCGCAGTTGACATTTGATAACCTGCCAGCTGTCTGCGAAGAAGCGACCTCTTTTCAGGTAACAGCGGCCCGTGATAATTCTGTTTTTGCCGGCACAGGCGTTTATTCAGGCCAGGGCATCAGCACAATGGGCATTTTTAACCCCTTGCATGCGGGCCCCGGCAAGGACTCGCTGCTGTATACGGTTCGCCTGGCCAATGGTTGCCAGGCCGCGGCCGGGCAGGCTATTTTAGTGTACCCAACACCGGTAGTAAGCGCGGGCCCCGATAAATACCTGCTGGAGGGAAGTTATATAACGCTGGATGGCAAGGCCTCCGGCAACCAACCCGCTTATGGCTGGAGCCCGGCCAGTTTTCTTGACAACAATACCATTGCCGCGCCGGTGGTAACTACCCCGCAAGACCTGATGTATACCCTTCAGGTGGTATCGGCCGATGGATGCAGGGCCAGCGATGCGGTATGGGTAAAGGTGTTGAAAAAGATAAAAGTACCCAATGCCTTTTCACCCAATGGCGATGGCATTAACGACACCTGGGTTGTACAGTACCTGGAAGCCTACCCTGGTTGCACCGTAGACGTGTACAACCGGTACGGGCAGGTGGTATATCATTCAACCGGGTATCAAAAGCCATGGGATGGCCGGTTAAATGGCCTTCCTTTGCCGGTGGGTACTTACTATTGGATCATCAACCCAAAAAACGGGCGGGTACAGGAAAATGGTTCGGTAACAATAATCAGGTAAAACAAAACCAGTTCTGATGAGACAGCTACTAATGTTGTTCTGTGGTGTACTTTTTTTTACGGCTGCGGTTGCGCAGCAGCAGCCGCAATACACGCAGTATCTGATCAATAATTATATTCTCAACCCTGCACTAACCGGTATTGAAAATTACACCGATGTTAAGATCAGCCACCGACACCAGTGGGTGGGTTTGCAGGATGCACCGGTTACTACCTATCTCACCCTGCACAAACCATTGGGGAAAAAAGATGATCGGGTTACGGCAACTTCCTTTGATATGCCGGGCGAAAATCCCCGGGGCCGCAATTACTGGCAGGATTATGAAGCTGCCAAACCACATAGTGGGATAGGGTTAAAAATTATAAACGACCGTACAGGACCGCTGAATCGGTTTGCCGGCTATGTTAGTTATGCGTATCATATCGGCATTAGCCCAAGAACCAGTATTGCCATGGGTTTTGAAGCAGGAGTACAGGATATTTTTTTAAACAGGAGCAAGCTTGATTTTGGTGCAGCCAACCCAATTGACCCGGCTGTTTACAATTCCGGTGAAATTAATAGCCTGAAACCCGACTTTGGCGCCGGTATATGGATCTATTCGGCCGATTATTTTATAGGTCTTTCTGCCCAGCAAATCATTCCGCAGAAAATTTATTTTTCGGATAATACCGTAAAACAACAACCGGGTAAACTGGTACCTCATTTATTTGCCACCGCCGGCTACCGGTTTCCAATCTCGGATGATATTTCCATGATACCGAGTGTAATGCTGAAATACATACAACCCCTACCGGCACAACTGGATATCAATACAAAATTTCAATACCGCGATTTGTTATGGGTGGGCGCGGGCTATCGTTTAAAAGATGGTTTTAACGGCCTGGTAGGACTCAATGTTTCCAATACGTTTAATATTAGTTATTCCTACGACTATACCACCTCCGCCTTAAATACGCTTACAAAAGGCACGCATGAGATTGTGTTGGGATTCCTGATTGGCAATAAATACGGCGATTGGTGCCCCCGGAATATCTGGTAAGAAAAAGCGCCCGTTTTCGGTACTGAAGATGCTGATCCATTATCTAAAAAATTCTTTGTATTAAAAGCATATAATGGTAACCGTTATTACCGACAGGAAAAGCTGCCGGTTAAAAGGTGTATCTGTATAATTATAAGACTATTCCCTATCTTTACTCTGCGGCCTAAATTGATAGTCCTATTCTTTTATTCATTCTTTTTTTCGTTTTCATTCTCTTTAACCAATAATTCGAAAATCAAAATTTATGCTTGTCTTCTATATTCAGTTGAAAAAGTGGGTGAAAAATCCTTTATCAATGACTGGGATATTATATCTTACTATGATCGGATTCTTGCAATGCAGCCTTCATGGATCATTGAATGCACAAAATAATTCTGAGAAGTCTTCCAACAGTTGCTATTTTAAGGTGAAACAAAATCATCTTTTTTTAGGAAATTCAAAAATTGAAATTAGCATTGATTCGTTAACGGGAAATTTGGTTGGGTTATTCAATAAAACTTCTGATGTTCAGTTCTTAGGGAAAGGTGATCCGGATATTTTTCGAATTGAATATTCGACACCTCAATTGGATGGAGCACTCACCAAAGACGTGTGGACTGCAGGGTATGGTTCTATAATTTATGGAAGTAAGCAGAAGACCAGCAAAATTCATTTTACCAAAACGAATTCAGGAGGAATGCTCGAAATAAGGTACGACAGCTTATTTATTGACAATGGGAATATTGCAGTTAAAATAGGGTACACAGTTGAGATAGAAACTGAAAGTGAAGAAACAATCTGGCGAATTAATATTGAAAACAATGACTCGGGTACAGTTAAAGCTGTTCAATTTCCAATATTAGCAGGACTTAACAAGTTAGACAATTTAATCATGCCGGATCAGGGCGGCGAAAAACTCACTGATCCAATAAGCAAACTGTCCGATCAAATTCCGAATGTTTATCTTGAATATCCTGCACGGGCTTCTATGCAATGGTTTGATTATTATTCATCAAATGCTTCTTTATACCTGGCATCTTATGATAAAAAAATGGCTTACACAAGAATGTATTTCGGACGAAGGGGTGAAAGTAGGAATATAGCCGAGTGGATGGTAAAGTATCCATTTGTGATAACTGGAGACAAATGGGAATCAGCACCATTCGCCCTTGGCATTTATGAGGGAGACTGGCACAAAGGGGCTGACAGCTACCGCACCTGGCTTCAGCAATGGGTGCCAAAGCCAATCCCTCCAAAACGGATTTCCGAAATGATTTTTGGAGGTCCGGATATGTATATAAAAGATAACAGTGAGGAAACTATTCATACTTATAGTGATATTGTTTCGCAAAGCCAAAAACAAAAAAATAATCTTAATTATCCTGGAATAACATTGGTGGGGTGGTTCCCTAACGGGCACGATACCTATTTTCCTGAATATAATGCAATCCCTTCATTGGGAGGCGATGCATCACTAATAGAAGCAGTGAACAAAGTTCACAGTGATGGAGAATCGGTGAATGCTTACATGAATGGGCGGATTGTTAATATCGAAACTAACACCTATAAAAAGTTCGGAAAAAAATGGGCTGTTTTGGGTAAAGAAAGGGGACTTGGTGTTGGTAATGTCGATTTCTTTGAACTTCAGGAAGGATGGAATAAAACCTGGAAACACTACAAAAACAACGAAGGATGGTTTTCTGTCATGTGTCCTTCAGCAAAAGGATGGCAGGATGAGATTGTAGGCCAGGTATTGCATGGACTTAAAACTTATCATTTTGATGGAATTTTTCTGGATCAACCTGGCTCCTATTTTGCCGAGCTTTGTTATAATAGATTTCATGGTCACAGCACACCCTCCAACGCATGGGGCCCCGGTTATCTTGAAATACTAAAAAGAATACATAATGAAGGGAAAAAAATTAATCCTGAATTTGCATTATCGACGGAAGGCCTGAACGATGTATATGGCCAGTATCTTGATTTTCATACTGATAAAAATCCAGTATGGATGCCGATGAGATTTCATCCTGAAACAGAAACCTTTGTTGAAATGTGGCGATATGCGCTGCCTTGGTATATTACACAAAATGAACCAGAAAAATATTCTTATCCGCCATCAAAAAGTAAAATTTATGGCGACTACTATTATTTCTTGATGGGAATTCGCGGACTAGAAAGAGAAAGGGGTGAAGCAACGGGCTGGAAAGGTGCATCAATTGCAGATTCCCTGCAACATATTAAAGTGGTAGATAGAATTGCAAGCTTATTGCGAAAAGGAGGAAAATACTTTTTTTATGGAACATTTAAAGATGATATTGGGCTAAAAGTGTCTGACAAGAATATTTTAGCAAAAAGTTATTCCATTCAAAATTCCGCAGCTATTCCCCTTTGGAATACTTCAGATGATACTATTTCATTCATGCTAAATGTGAATACAGATAAAATTATAAAATCAGGGTTTGTGTTAAAAAATGTTACGTTCCTTGATAACGAGAAGCGAATCCCTTACCAACTAGCTGGAGGCGAAATTAATATTAATATGGTATTGAAACCTCACCAGGTTGAAGTGCTTTTATTAGAAAGTAAATAAGGGTTTCGGTCATTATGTAAGCGTCCGCTTTTTTTGGTCTATCCAAAACAGAGGATTTTATAGAAAGCTATATCAGGCGTGCGCAAAGTCGATCTCAAAATTTCCCTTGATGCGTTCCATGGGCGGATTAAAATATCCGAATTTCACCCTTGGAAATTCTTCCTTGATAAGTTCTTGCAGTTGTTTAATGCCCATGCATTCGCCGGTTTCCACCACCCCTATTTTACCCAGGTACCAGTCGGGGTCAATATTAAAATTGCGCCATTGTATCATGCAGAGATCTGTTTCCCTGATCAGTTTTCTCAAAGCCTCGTATTCTTCTATGCTGTCCGTCATGCCCGGGAAAACAAAATAATTGATGCTGGTCCAGCCTCCGTAATGGCGCACCACTTTCAGGCTTTCAACAATGTCTTCAAAGGTGTAATTGTTGGGCCGGTAATAGGCCTCATAAATAGCCTTCCGGGCGGAGTTGGTGCTAACGCGGATGCTGTTCAGTCCGGCTTCGCAGAGGGCCTTTACCGCATCTGGTTTGGAACCATTGGTATTTATGTTGATGCTGCCGCGCTGCGTATGCCGGCGCATTTCAATAATGGAAGCACGGATGGTTTCCCACATCAAAAGGGGTTCACCTTCGCAACCCTGGCCAAAAGACACAATGGGATAGGGGGCCGAGGCCAGGTGGGGCACGGTGAATTCTACAATTTCTTCAGCACTGGGCTTGAACGTTAGCCTGTCCTGTGTAGACGGAATGGTTTCTTCCTCTGGCTGAAATGAAATGCAGCCAATGCAATTGGCATTACAGGCCGGTGAAGTGGGTACCGGGCATTCCCACCTGGCCAGCGAAAGATTCCTGGCCGCGGGGCAGTTATAGCTAAGGCAACAATTGTTCATCAGGTGTTTTACCAGCCGGTTATGTGGGTAGACTTCCAGCAAATGTTCGGTACCCGATTTTATTGTTGCCGCATCATAGCCTTCGGCTTCCTGTCGCACATCCTGCTCAATGCGAACGGCGGGCACATAAAATGTATCATTGAGCCAGCCGGCGGCTGTATAGCAAAACAAAGGAAGGGTAGGTGCGCCGGGTGTTGTTTCATAAGCGGCGATATACAGACCGGTATGAGCTGGTGGAATAAAGGCGGCAACCGCCCATCCCTTTTCACACACGCGCATATTGCCTGTTTTTGTATCAATGCCGATGCCCCGTCTGCCGGGCAGTTCATACAAAGAACCGCCGGTCGGCAGCTTGATCCAATCACCTTCCTCAACAGGAAAAGCATCCCAGCCACTACGGCCGGTAGCGTACAGCGAGTCATCTTCAAAAATGTTTCCCTTGCCATCTGAATAAAGAATATACGGAGCATGCATCAGCCATTAGCTTTTTGCTATTAGCCGCCAGTGCCCGCTATACTATGGGCCGGTCCGGAGCTAATAGCTTGTTTTCAAATAATGCCTGCAAAATTCGTGAATTTGATCCAGTTCTTCGAATTGAAGTTTTTGGCGGCGGGAAATAAAGTTTCTTGTTCCCTGAGGTCTGAATGGTGATACTGTCGTAGTGGATGTCTATATCATTGATACGGCTCCACAAAAAGAACTCGCTTTGCGGGATGCCGGAGATGGTAATGCCTATATGGTTAAATTTTACCATTTCCTGGGTGCTCATTTTGTGTTCGCAAAACAATAGGTAGGAATAGGCCACTCCAGTCAGGGTCAGTGCTGAACCCATTATCCGGTTGGTTTCTGTTAACAAAACGACAGCGGCACCCCAAAAGATAACGCATTCAATAAAACGGAACACCGTATTCATTTTTGGCAGCTCCTGTACCAGGTTCCGGTTGGTAAAAACCACTATGAGGAGATCAATGCCGATAAAAAGCTGGCACCAGAAATACAGGTAATTGAGTTTGGGTACCTGCAACTGGTGAACGGCATTCAATAGGATAAGCAGCCCGGCAATGAAATGAAGAAAACGCCCCATCCGTTTCAGGTTCTCATAAGCGGGTGCACAATGGTAATAGCAAGTGCATTCATATACCAGTTTTGACTTTGATGCAAGGTCTGCAAAAATCCGTGGCGCCCGGGTCATTATAAACGGATTTTAGAAGATTTTTAAGGCCTGGTCTTTATTTAGGGGTGATAATAGACGGTAACCTCAGACCTGCTGGCTGAGAGCCATTTGTTCCCTGCAGTAGGTATTGAATTCATCTTCCTCCGCATCGCCGTCTTCGTCAATGGTTTCTCGTTGCAAGAGGCGGTTATTGCTGAAATCGAGGGTAAGCAGATTGTCTTTTAAGATCACATTATTAAAATCGGTCCATTTGTATTTTCTCCTGATAAGGGTATTAACAACAACCGAGGAACCGGTAAACCCAATTTCAAGTGGTATTTTAGCCTGCCTTTCAAAAAGGCCCATCAAAGCAAACGGGATAAAAAGCCAGGAAAGATAAGGCATCGTTACCCAGGCAATAGCAGCAATAAACAGGGCACTGCTATAATAAGCCGGGTGCCCCTTAAGCCGCTCCTGCCTTATATTCCGGCCTACAATGGCTATAATAGCAAGGCCGCCAAACAGGAAGGGTATCCTTATATTGGGCGACAGGTATTGCTGGTGCAAAAACAAGAGGGTAGAGACAGCCAGCAGCAGCAAAGAAATAGTATTAATGTATTTGCTGCCGTTATTTTTAAGGGTAACTACATACTGGTATACCATAGCGGGTTACTGATTCTGGATGTTGATGCCGGTTCTGGCCTTTCAGGAAAATTATTGGATTCCGCATCAACGGGTCAGGAATTTTTTAACTGTTGCTGGCCAGTAGCAAATTGCAGAGTTTCCAGAGTATACGGGCGCCAACATTGGCATCCCATTCCGTGTCGCCTGTTCCCACCTCGCATAGATCAAAACCTATCAGTTTGCGACCACTGCGCATCAGCTGTCGCAGCAGGTAATAGGTTTGTTCTGTTTGAAGTCCGCCCGGCACGGGCGTTCCGGTATTAGGACAAAGTTTTGGATCAAGCCCGTCGATATCAAAACTGAGATAGACATTTTGTGGCAGATGGGTTATAATTTCATCGGCAACCTGTTTCCAGCTCTGACCTTCAAACTGCCGTTCTTTTAATTCATGATCAAAGTAGGTAACCACGCGATAATTACTGCTGCTGATATACTCCCATTCTTCGTCACAAAGATCGCGCACGCCTACCTGCACCAGTTTTTTTACCTGTTCAATTTCATTCAGTGCATTGTACATGATGCAGGCATGACTATAGGTAAAACCTTCATAGTTTTTGCGAAGGTCTGCGTGTGCATCAATCTGCAGGATGCCAAAATCGCCGTATTTCTCAGCAATGGCCTTGAAGTAACCAAGCGGGGTGCTGTGGTCGCCGCCTACCAACCCTACCAATTTACCCTTTCCCAGCAATTCTTTCGTTTGCTGGTACACCCAGTTGTTTAAATAGATGCCGCCTTCGTTGATCTCTTTCATGCTCTTGCACATGAAATTATTCTTCTCCACAATTTCGCCTTTGGAAATATAATCGATGTACAATTCTGCTTCCTTGCGCAGGTAATCGCTTTTCATCAGCACTTTCTTATCGGCAGGCCGCATATAGAAACCTTCTTTCCAGCCATCGCGTACGTCTGTATCAAAGATATCTACCTGTAAGGCCGCTTTGCAGATATGATCGCTGGCTCTTGCCGTGCCTGCATTATAGCTAACGGTCACTTCCCATGGCACGGGCAGCAACACTACTCTTGCTTCTTCTTCCGTAAAAGGAAGCCCAAATATATTGTTGTTGGGATTACCCGCTCGGTTGGGATCAAATTGGGATAAGTCTACCATGATATACTGTTCAGGTGTTAAGAACGCTGCGCAAGTTAGTGCAGTATCTCATAGAAGCAAAAAAAGGATAAAGCGTTGCAGGTAAATTTAACTAACAGTTGTTCAGGGTTTTTTTTGCGCTGGCGCGAACTTTTAACGCTGCTGTTGGTTTTATAGCGGCATGTTGTGAGATTTTGCCAAACCATACCGTGGTTATTAGGAAGATAGTTGCAACAAGACAGACCCAATCATATTTTTTGGCCTAATTTTGCCAACGAAAATCACTGTATGAAGAAAACACATATAACTATACTGATTCTTATTGCCGCTGCTATTGCCGTGCTTATCAGTTATACCGGCAACCTTACCACCTATGAAACGGTAGCGTCTGCCCGCCAGAAAGAAGGAAAATTTGTACGGCTTATTGCCAGGGTAGACAAAACCCAACCGGTTGAATACGATGCGGCAAAAGACCCCAATTACCTGAGTTTTACCGCTGTTGATACCCTTGGTAACCGTACCATGGTAATTTTTCGGAATTCTAAGCCACCAGATTTTGAGAAAAGTGAAAGGCTGGTGCTCAACGGGAAAATGCAGAATGGGCAGTTTGAATGCAAAGACATGCTGTTGAAATGTCCCTCCAAATACAAGGATGATCCCGCTGTTATAAAAAAGAACCTGACAATAACCGACTAATCCTGCAATATGAATTTTATTGGTGAACACCTTTTTCCCGGACAGTTCGGGCATTTACTGGTTATTCTTTCTTTTATTGCTTCACTGGTTGCCACCATTGCTTATTTCAAAAGCGCCAATGCCAAAGCAACCATCGCGGCCGATAGCTGGAAACGACTGGCCCGGTCGGCGTTTGCTGTTGAATGTTTTTCTGTGTTTGCTGTCTTTGTCACCATTTTTTATATCATCTCCACCCATAAGTTTGAATATGCCTATGCCTGGAACCATTCCAGCTTGGCACTAAGCCCAAAATATCTTTTTAGCTGTATCTGGGAAGCCCAGGAAGGCAGTTTTCTTTTGTGGACTATCTGGCATTGTGTGCTGGGACTTATCTTAATGTTCCGGGCGGGCCGTTGGGAAGCTCCGGTAATGACGGTAATTAGTTTTGCACAGGTTTGCCTGGCCACCATGATCATTGGTTTGTATTTTGGCCATACAAGGGTAGGTATTAATCCCTTTATGCTGGTGCGGCAGCTGGAGAACATGCAGAATGCACCCATTTTCAGCAGGGCCGATTACCTGAGTCTTGCCGTGATGAAAGATGGGCAGGGTCTTAACCAGTTGCTGCAGAATTACTGGATGGTCATACATCCGCCGATACTGTTCCTGGGCTTTGCATCTACCATTGTACCCTTTTCCTATGCCATTGCCGGATTATGGAAAAAAGATTATACCGGCTGGACAAAAATAGCCCTGCCATGGACCCTTTTCTCCGCAGGCGTACTGGGTCTGGGTATTATGATGGGCGCCGCCTGGGCATATGAATCACTGACCTTTGGTGGTTTCTGGGCCTGGGACCCGGTAGAAAATGCTTCCCTGGTTCCCTGGCTGGTGATGGTAGCGGGTCTGCATACACAGGTAGTATACAATGCCACCGGTCATTCCCTGCGGGCAGTCTACCTGTTTTTTATCGTGTCTTTTTTCCTGGTATTGTTCTCCACATTTTTAACCCGCAGCGGCATTCTGGGCGATAGTTCGGTACACGCTTTTGTGGAAAATAATATGAACTTTCAGCTGATATCGCTGATGGCTGTTTTTTTACTGCCCGCCCTCGTCCTTTTTGCAATACGGTATAAGAAAATTCCGCATATTGTAAAAGAGGAGCATACCTATTCCAGGGAGTTCTGGATGTTTATCGGCGCCCTGGTATTGTTTCTTGCAGCGATGGTGATCACCTGGCAGACTTCGTTTACACCTATTTATAATAAGATTGCGGGTAAGACAACCGCCGCGCCGGAAGACCCTGAATTTGCTTATAACAAGATACAGGTCTTTGTGGCAGTGGTGCTGGGCCTGTTAACCGCCGTTGGACAATACCTTCGTTATAAAAATACGCCCAGGGCCGTATTTGTAAAAAAATTGGCCGTACCAACAGGTATTGCCCTGGTTCTTTACGTGCTGATCAGTGTTTTTGGCGCTATCAATTTTCACAAACACGGTATCGGCTTTTTGGTGGCTATTCACCTGGCTGTTTTTGCCAGCGTATATGGTATTGTTGCCAACGCCGCTTATATCTGGATTGGGTTGAATGGCAAACTGAAAGCTGCCGGTGGATCCATTGCGCACCTGGGTTTTGGGCTCATGCTGCTGGGTATTCTGATTTCATCAGCCAATAAAGAAGTGCTTTCAAAAAACAATGGCATTCTCTTGCCTTTCGATCCAAAATCAAAACAGGACCCCACGGAAAACCTTACATTGATAAAGGGGCTGCGCACCGATATGGGTAATTACTGGGCAACCTATCAGAATAAAGACAGCACCGGCCAGCACGGCAATATCACTTATTTTAAAGTAGATTTTGAAAACAAAAAGTCTGGTGAAAAATTTACGCTGTATCCAAATTTTATCAAGGCAACCAAGGGCCAGGAAGGTGTGTCGGGTAATCCCGATTCGCGGCATTACTGGGACAAGGACATATTCACCTATATCAGCGCCACCAGTCTTGATGACGTTGACGACACCGCGCAGTTCAGGAAATATGATATTAAGTTAAAAGATACCATTTATTATTCGGGTGGTTATATGGTGCTGAACAATGTAAGCATTAACCCCGCTGGCACGCACTATACCATTGGCCCGGGTGATACGCTTATTGTGGCGGATATCAATGTGTTCTCGGCAGATAGTATGCGGTACCGGTCTACCCCGGCTATTGAGTGGAAGGGCACCGATTCAAGGTTTATCTTTGATACCATTTTTGCGCAAAACCTGGCCATCGGTTTTACAAGCGTGAATAAAGATGCCCATACATTTGAACTGCAGGTAAAGGCGTCCGAGAAAATGGTTCCCTATGTTGCCCTGAAAGCTTACGAGTTTCCGCATATCAACCTTTTATGGCTGGGTACGGTTATCATGGTAACTGGTTTTGCCATCAGTCTGCGGCGACGTTACAGCCTGGTTAGGAGTTTAAAAATCAGCACGCGCCCCGCTTCCATAGAAAACCAGGAACAATCCTAGTTTTTAGCAAATCAGTAACAACATTCAGGGTTACCTTAGGGTCTGTGTTAGGATTAACAAGAACCAGTTTGTAATTTTAACTCATGGGTGCCTGCGTGCGATATAGAAAATACCTGTTACTGATCCTCACCTGTTTTGTACTACAAGTTTCCCTTCATGCTCAACTACCGGATTCCACCCGTATTGATTCCATTTTATTACACCTGCAACAGCCGGAACTGGGGCCCAATGATACTATTACGGTACCAGCCAAAATAAGTGAAGGAACATTACTGCCCGCCAATACGCTGGAAAATATATGGGTGGTGAAACCCGCACCGCCGGGAATGAAGGAGCGGATAGAACGCTGGACACGCCTGCGCAACGCGGTGTATGTTACTTATCCCTATGCAAGAAAAGCCGGCGCCATCATGAACGATATCACCGCAAAGATCGCCAGGATGAATGAAAAGAAAGACCGGAAAGCCTATATAAAAACCCGCGAAAAGGAACTCAGGAAAGAATTCACCGAACCCCTTACCAATCTCTCCATTTATCAGGGTAAGGTATTGATGAAGCTTATAAATCGGCAAACCGGTAATAATTGTTACGAAATTATAAAAGAATACAAAGGGGGGTTGACCGCACGCGTGTACCAAACCGTGGCATTTTTCTTCAGCACCAGTTTGAAACAGCCTTATAATGCGCAGGGAGACGACAAAGAAATTGAATCCATTGTGCAGGAAGTAGAACGCATGTACGTTCGGTAGAGACGCCACGCATGGCGTCTCCGCATTGCGAAAATTTGGACAACGTAGAGACACCCATGCATGGCGTCTCTACTCCGACGGAGACGCCCACGTATGGCGTCTCTACTCCGACGGAGACGCCCACGTATGGCGTCTCTACTCCGACGGAGACGCCACGCATGGCGTCTCTACAGACGATGAATTTTATCAATAATGCCGGTTGTTGAAAAACCCGCTACAATGGGATTGATGATCACCCGGCCTCCATTCTCTATAACCTCTTTGGCGCCCACCACCTGTTCTACCGCATAATCGCCGCCTTTTACAAGCGTATCGGGCATAATGGCCTTTATGATTTCCAGGGGTGTGTCTTCTTCAAAAATAACCACGGCATCAACCATCACCAGTGAGGCAATAAGCAGGGCGCGGCTGTGTTCACTATTGATGGGGCGGGCGGGTCCTTTTAATCTTCTGGTGGACGCATCTGAATTGACACCCACAACCAGTTTATCGCCTTCGCGGGCCGCCTGGCTGAGCGAAAAAATATGCCCCGCATGTAAAATATCAAAACAGCCATTGGTAAACGCAATTTGTTTCTGCATGAATTTCCAGCGACCGGTTTCGGACAAGAGGTCTTTTAGTGTATATATTTTCTGTGGAATGATATCAGGGTTTTTCATCTTGTTTTTTCCTGTTTATAAGAGGGAGTAAGACCAGGCTGAGTGCGCCAAAAAAAATCACCATAAAGAATTGCACCAGCCACAACAACCAGCCAAAAGCCTTGCCCATATTTTCGGTTAAACCATACAGCATCATGGTCTCCTGTATCAGTAACGGATATGCACCAACGCCACCAGGCGTAGCTATCATGCCCACGCTGCCCATGCACAATACAGACATGGATTCCCGGGTGCCGTAGACAACGGTTTCCTTCATGGCGGCCATGCCGGTGCGGATGGCAGCCAGGTACAACACCCATATCAGCACAGTATGAAAAATGAACCAGCCCTTGTTTTTTAAATAGCGTATGCTGGTGAGGCCGAACCACACATTTCTGATGATTTGTTTTATTTTTTGTACGATGCTGATATGGGCAAATTTTTTAAAAACCCATCGCAGGGTGGTAAAAAGCCCGATGCAAACCAATATGGTAAGCAGCCATTTAATAACCTTTGCACTGGTACCGGAATCGTTGTTGAAAATTTTATTTAGCAGCGAACCGGCGAAACTGCCAATGATGTCTATCTGTGAAAAAAAAGTAGCCGTAAAAATAATGGCCAGGCAAACCAGGTCAAAAGCGCGCTCGGCTACCACCGTGCCCACCAGTTTATCGGTGGGTACTTTTTCATAACGGGTAATAATGGAACATTTCAGCACTTCGCCCAGCCGGGGAACCAGCAGGTTTACAAGATAACTAACCAGCACGGCCAGGAAGGTGTTCAGGATAGAAGGCGCATAACCCATGGGCCGCATCAGTATCCGCCAGCGAATGGCCCGGCTCAAGTGTGCGCCCAGCAGGAAAAGCACCACGGGTATCAACAACCAGAAATCGGCCCTTAACCAGGCGCCTTTTATATCAAGCCAGTCTTTGTGTTCAATTTTACCCAGGCTCCACCACACCAGGAAAATAGCCAGGCCCAGAAAAAGCAGGTACTGCAGCAGGCCAAGTATTTTCTTGTTCATCGTGAATAGAAAAATTAAGGTTTACAATCCCGGATATCGGGCTAGAGTTGGTTTCCTTCTTTTGGAAACACAATCCAGGGCTTGAATGTTTTAGCCTCATCAAAAGACATCCGAGCATACGAAATAACTATCACAATATCGCCCACCGCACCCTGTCTGGCTGCGGGTCCGTTCAGGCAACATACACCTGAACCGCTTTTGCCCTTTATCAGGTAAGTCTCTATGCGTGTTCCATTGTTTACATTCACCACCTGTACTTTCTCGTTTTCCAACAGGTTGCCTGCATCCATCAGGTCCTCGTCCAGCGTAAGACTGCCAATATAATTGAGGTTCGCCTCTGTAATAACTGCCCTGTGTATCTTCGATTTCAATATTTCGACTTCCATGAAGGCTAAAAATTTTTAATTCCTGCAAGCTAATAAGATTAAGTTAATAAAGCATATTTGAATGCGGTTCGGCTCCTGGCAGACAAAACAATATAGCCGAGTTTTTTTTGATTTTATTGCGTTTATCCGTGGTTTGTATCCAATGAACTGCCTGGCCGGTAATATTTATTTAACAGTAGATTGTCTATAAGCCTTACTTCATCCTGGAATGCAGCAATCAGGGCCACCAGTTCCCGGGTGCCGTTCCAGTGGGTTACCGGTTCCAGCGTTTGTGCATCCGCTATAGACACATAGTCTACCCTGAAATCGTTCGCAGTCAGTAGGGCTGTGCATTCATCCAGCAAACCAGATAAACCACCCGGCTGTATATTTTTTTTTATATGATTCAGTGTGAGAAAGATGGCCGGCGCTTTTTTTCGCTCCGCTATGCCAAGCCTGGTATTACGGCTGCTCATGGCAAGCCCGTCTTTTTCGCGCAGAATGGGGCAGGGGAGCAGGAGGGCAGTGGAATGGAGGATATTGAGCAGCCGCTGCACCACCATGCATTGCTGGTAGTCTTTTTGACCCATATAGAGATTGTTGGGCTGAACAATATCCAGCAAACGGTTCATGACCCGGCATACACCCTGGAAATGACCCGGTCTGTATTTGCCTTCCAGCACGGTTTCCAGATAGCCCAGGTTGTAAGGTGGGAGATATGTGTCATAACCACCGGGATACACTTCACCCACATCGGGCAAAAAAACTATTTCGGTGCCGGAAGCAACCAGTAATTCAATGTCTTTTTCTATGGTAACCGGGTATTTTTCAAAGTCTTTTTTGTCGTTGAACTGCGTTGGGTTTACAAATATGCTTACCACGGTTAAAGGATTATCCCGTGTAGAAGTTTCCACCAATGAAATATGACCCGGGTGCAGGGCGCCCATAGTGGGTACAAAACCGATGGATTTTCCCTTGTTGCGAGCCTTTTGAAGATAGCCTGCAAGCAGGCTTGATTTTTTAAATAGGATCATACAATTTTAGATGAAAGTGCCTGTAATACCGATTATTCGGTTTAAATTCTTACCTTTGCCCACCGTTTTTTTAATGCTTTGCTCATTAATTCAAGCCGCGAATGTCAACAAAGAAAAGAATTTTATTCATTGCCAGCGAAATGTCTCCCTACCTGGAAATGACAGAATTTTCCGAAATAGTAAACAAGCTGGCCATAAAATCAAACGACACCGGCTTTGAAATCAGGTGTATCATGCCGCGTTTTGGGGTTATCAATGAACGCAGGCACCGGCTGCACGAAGTGGTAAGGCTTTCGGGTATCAATGTTTCCGTAGACAACGATGATTATCCTCTCCAGATTAAGGTAGCTTCCCTGCCCAATGCCCGACTACAGGTCTATTTCCTTGATAATGAAGACCTCTTCAAACGAAAATACATTTTTCACGATGAAAAGGAAAAATGGTTTGAGGACAATGGATTAAGGGCTGTTTTCTTTTGCAAGGGGGCCCTTGAAACCGTTAAGAAATTTGGCTGGCCGCCCGATATCATTCATTGCAGCGGCTGGATGACAGGGCTGATCCCGCTCTATCTTAAAACCGTGTATAAACGGGAACCGGTTTTTTCGCATAGTAAGGTTATTTTTTCCATTGGCCAGAATACGTTTAAGGAAAAACTGGGGGCGGATTTTATTAAAACGCTCAATATAAACCCCGCGCTTATCAAAGACAAAGACCTGGAACTGTTCAAAGACGCCAATAACACCGCCATGTTCAGGGGCGGAGCAGCCTTTGCGGATGCCATCACGTTCGGGGCCGGTAAAATTGAAAAAAAGCTGGTAGATGAATTTGGGAAGGTAAAAGGGAAAAAAGTGCTTGCCTATAATGCGGAAAGTGATCTAACCGATTATCTGCAGTTGTATACCGATCTGGCGAAATAGGACCCGAACATTTATAATGGACACCGGACGGGCATGCTGGCGGTTTTATTTGAAGAATCGTTCACAACCATATAAATATCGCGTTTGGTTTGGGCACCCTGCCCAGACCCACGCAGCGGTCAGTAAAAAGCGAATAACCAGAAATTATTTATTCCAAATCTGAAACCGGCGATTATCTTTGCACAGCTGAAAATTGGCGGTACTGACCAGGTTCAGGGTCTGCCGGTTCCCGGATACAATCTTATTAATTCATTCATTAAAAACAATTCTACTCTATGCCTTATTTGTTTACGTCGGAAAGTGTTTCTGAAGGCCATCCCGATAAAGTGGCCGACCAGATATCAGATGCCCTGATTGATAACTTTCTGGCATTTGATCCCCAGTCGAAAGTAGCCTGCGAAACGCTGGTGACCACCGGACAGGTGGTACTTGCCGGGGAAGTAAGATCAAACGCTTACCTGGATGTGCAGGAAATAACCCGCGGCGTAATCCGTAAAATTGGGTATACCAAAAGCGAATACATGTTTGAAGCCAATTCATGCGGCATCTTATCTGCTATTCATGAACAATCCGCCGATATCAACCAGGGTGTAGACAGGAAAAAGAAAGAAGAACAGGGTGCCGGCGATCAGGGAATGATGTTTGGTTATGCGTCTAATGAGACCGATGACTATATGCCACTGGCACTGGACCTGGCGCATAAAATACTGCTGGAACTGGCCGCTCTCCGCCGCGAGAACAAACAGATTAAATACCTGCGCCCGGATGCAAAAAGCCAGGTTACCCTTGAATATGATGACAATAACCAACCGGTACGCATAGACGCAATTGTGGTTTCTACCCAGCACGATGATTTTGATACAGAAGCAAAAATGCTGAAAAAGATTCAGGACGATATTATAGCCATCCTGATTCCCCGGGTAAAAGCCAAATATAAAAAGTACGCCAGGCTTTTTAACGATAAAATAAAATACCATATCAATCCTACCGGCAAGTTTGTAATTGGCGGCCCGCACGGCGATACCGGTTTAACCGGCCGTAAGATCATCGTGGATACCTATGGTGGCAAAGGCGCGCATGGCGGCGGGGCTTTCAGTGGCAAAGACCCCAGTAAAGTAGACCGTTCCGCGGCATATGCTACCCGTCACATTGCAAAGAACCTGGTTGCCGCAGGAGTAGCCAGTGAAATATTGATCCAGGTTTCTTATGCCATCGGCGTAGCGCAGCCAACTTCCATCAACGTAAATACCTATGGCACGGCCCGGGTAAACATGACAGATGGGGAGATCAGCAAAATAGTGGAAAGCGTTTTTGATATGCGGCCTTATTTTATTGAACAGCGCTTGAAACTCCGCAATCCCATCTACAGCGAAACCGCGGCATATGGCCATATGGGCCGTAAACCCGAAACGGTGGAAAAAACATTCAAATCGCCTAACGGCAAAGAGATAAAAAGAAAAGTAGAATTGTTTACCTGGGAGAAGCTGGACTATGTGCCCAGGGTGAAAAAAGCATTTGGGTTAAAATAGACCGGTTTATGGTAAAAAAACCTCCCTGTTCCGGGAGGTTTTTTTATTTTCGAAGGATGAATGAAGCGGATAACCCCTGGAAGGTGCTGGCCCAAAAACCGGTTTATGATAACAAATGGATACAGGTTACGGAATACGATGTGCTCAATCCATCCGGCGGAAAAGGCATTTATGGAAAAGTGCATTTTAAAAACAGGGCCATCGGCATACTTCCGCTGGATGAAGCATTGAATACCTGGCTGGTGGGGCAGTACAGGTTTGTATTGGATGAATACAGCTGGGAGATACCCGAAGGCGGCGGG
The DNA here is from genome assembly GCA_040007355.1 of Bacteroidota bacterium. GTDB lineage: Bacteria > Bacteroidota > Bacteroidia > Chitinophagales > Chitinophagaceae > JACMLD01. The sequence continues at coordinate 21,713 of JBDTVE010000003.1, forward strand.
CCGCTGGAAACGGATATCCTGGCATCGGCTAAACGCGAACTGCTGGAAGAGACAGGGCTGGTGGCTACAGAATGGATAAAGCTGATGGATTTTCACTTGTCCAATTCCGTTAGCGATGAATATGGCCGAATTTTTCTTGCTAGGCAACTGACCCAGCATGCCCCCGAACCTGAAGAAACGGAACAACTGCAGATAAGAAAACTGCCTTTCAACGAAGCCTATGCCATGGTAGAAGAAGGAAAAATAACGGATTCTATATCGGTAGCGGCCATTCAAAAAGTAAAATTGATGCTGCTGGACGGCAGGATAAAAAAATAAAAAACAGGCATATTGAAATCATCCTCCCTGATAATAGGCCGCCAGCCGCTGATTGAAGCCATTCAGTCGGGCAGGGCCATCGACAAAATACTGTTTCAACGCAATATCAGCGGTGCCTCCATAGGCGATATCAGACAGCTGGCCCGGGACAACAATATACCTATACAACAGGTGCCCTCGGAAAAGCTGCACACGCTTACCCGCGCCAATCACCAGGGCGTTATTGCCTTTGCCGCGCTGATAACCTACCGGAACCTGCAACAGGTTATTGACCTGCTGGTGGGCAACGGGGAAACCCCGCTTTTTATCATGCTGGACGGGGTGACGGATGTACGCAATATCGGCGCCATTGCCCGTTCGGCCCTTTGTTGCGGCGCGCAGGCATTGATCATCCCCGACAAAGGAGTGGGCGCTTTAAACGAAGAGGCGCTCAAATCATCGGCTGGGGCACTGGAAAAAATACAGGTGTGCAGGGTAAACAGTTTAATGAAAACGGTCGACGAACTGCACCTGAACGGCATCCAGGTATTTGCCAGTGAAATGACCGCCGACAGTCTTTTACACGACCTGCCGCTACAGCAACCATGTGCTATAATAATGGGTAGCGAGGACAATGGTATTTATCCCGCGCTGATGAAGATATGCGACCGGCCGTTCCGGATTCCCATGGCAGGCCGTTTTGAATCACTGAACGTATCGGTTGCGGCAGGCATGATCCTCTATGAGGCCATGCGGCAGCGAATGGCGGGAGCCGCCCTGTAGCGCAAAAGCCCGCACTTGTATAATACTTGTTATTTTTGCCGGCAAGATGCCAGAACAGCAGCCCGTTAAATTAATAGAATGTCCCCGAGACGCCCTGCAGGGTTGGAAAGTGTTTGTTCCAACAGGAAAGAAAATTGAATACATCAATTCTTTATTAAAAGTGGGTTTTGATAGCATTGATACAGGCAGTTTTGTTTCTGCCAAAGCCATTCCTCAAATGGCCGATACAAAAGAAGTGCTGGCGGGCCTGGAACCGGAGGGCAAAACAAAACTGCTGGTCATAGTAGCCAATCAGAGAGGTGCGGAAGAAGCAGTGCTGCATCATTCCATCACCTGCCTGGGTTTCCCATTCTCCGTTTCAGAAACCTTTCAGCAGCGTAATACAAACAGTTCTATCGGGGAATCCCTGCAAAGAGTAGCAGCAATACAGGAACTATGTATAAAAAATAACAAGCAGCTGGTAGTATATATCTCAATGGGTTTTGGAAATCCATATGGTGACCCTTATTCAGCGGAAATAGTAGTAGAATGGGTAAACAAAATAGCCAAACTGGGCATTGCCACCATTTCGCTGGCCGATACCGTTGGGCTGGCTAGTCCTGAACAGGTATTTTCCATTACCGATCTGTTGGTAAAACAATTGCCGGGGCAGGAGATAGGCGTACACCTACATGCAGATGCTGCTAACCGTGAGGCCAAGCTGGAAGCTGCATTGATCGCGGGATGCAGGCGGTTCGACGGTGCGCTGCGGGGCATCGGCGGTTGCCCGATGGCTGGCAATGAACTAGTAGGTAATATGGATACGGAACGGATGATACAGTATTTTGAAAAAAAAGGATTGCCCATGAACCTCAATAAAGAAGCCCTGGCGCAAAGCAGCGTGCTGGCGGCAAGGCTTTTTAGCTGAGTATCCTAAGTAAACAATTGTAAACGAAAAGCGATTTCCGCACGCAATCGAAAAAAGCAATAGTCATTTTATGGAGTTTCAGTTACCCATCCAGTTACAAAACTTACCCGCTCCCATCAGCTACCAGGATAAGATATTGCTTGTGGGTTCCTGTTTTACCGAACACATTGGCAACAAATTGCAGGAACTCAAGTTTGCGACTCTTCAAAACCCTCATGGTATTTTATTTGACCCGTACAGTGTTGCCGCCAGCCTTGTTTCTTATACAGAGAACCGCCCCTATAGCAAGGAAGACCTGTTTTACCTGGACGAGCTATGGCAAAGCTGGCAGCACCACAGCATCTTTTCTGATGTTGATAAAGACGAATGCCTGCGGCAGATCAACACATCACAGCGCCGGGCGCACGCGTTCCTGCAGCACGCTGACTGGATCATTATTACACTGGGGTCTTCTTTTTCGTACCGGCTTACCGGCCAGGCAGGGGTAGGGGCTGAAGGCCTGCCCGTGGCCAATTGTCACCGGGCACCTGCTCCCTGGTTTCGCAAACACCTGATGGGCATTGAAGAAACAAATGCCGCGCTGGACAATTGTATTTACCGGTTAAAACAGTTCAATCCCCGGCTTCGTATTATTTTTACGGTTAGCCCTGTACGGCATATCCGCGATGGTGTAACGGAGAACAACCGCAGCAAAGCGCGACTGATTGAAGTGGTGCACAACCTGGTAAATAAGTTCAACAACCTGTATTATTTCCCCGCCTATGAACTGGTGATTGATGTGTTACGCGACTACCGTTTCTATGATATTGATATGGTACACCCCAATTACCCGGCAACCACATTTGTAATGGAGAAATTTATTCAGTGTTGTATCAATGCGCCTGCACGGCTAATAATGGAAGAAGTAAAAAAAATAGTGACGGCCCGAAAACACAAGGCTTTTCAACCGGCCACCCGCGCGCACCAGCAATTTCTTTTGGCGCACCTGGAGAAGACAAAAGACCTTCAGGAACGATATCCTTTTCTGAACCTGGCGGAAGAGCTGTTTTATTTTGAACATCTCCAACGGTGAAAATCAAATGAGCATTGAATAGATGCAGCGAAACAGTGCAATAGCTGTGGATGGCGTCAATAAAATAGAAGTACGAGCCGATTTTAATAATGGATACCGGTATATGTTTCCAGTTTCTCCAGTAGTATCAGCTGGTTCAGCGCCCGGTTAAGGTTTTGTTCGGGGTAAGTGGTTTTATAGTAGGTATCATTGTTTAAGAAATCGGACACAAAACGCAGGCATTGCATATAGGTTAGCAATAGGCCCGAACGGTGAATGTTCGTTTTTTCTGCTGCGGTCAGACCTTTTCCCATGCCTTCCAGGTAACCATTGATGATGGCTTTGTAATAGTCGGCTTTTACATCAATGGTTTCCCAGGAAACGCTGTTCTCTTCCTCCGTACAGGCCATGGTGCGTATCATATCGCCGATATCGGAAAAATATTTACCGGGCATTACCGTGTCCAGGTCAACGGGGCAAATAACCATATTGGTTGTTTTGTCAAAAAGTATATTGCTTATTTTGCAATCATGGTGCATAATGCGGGTGGGATAATCGGTTTCGTTGTTTTCAACCCCTTTATAAAAATCAACCAATGCGGTGCGGTTGCGTATTTCAGAGATAACATGGGTTGATTTTAACAGGCGACCAATGGAAGCAGTTAACACGGCGTCTTCAAACTGTTTGTATCGGAACGCAAGATTGTGAAAATCGGGAATGATATTGGTCAGCTGATCCGCTTTCAGGCCGTTCAGGGAAATCGTAAACGCAGCAAAAGATTTGGCGGCCGTAAATACTTCCTCCGGGTTGGTTGGTATGGAAGCGGCATAAGAATTATCGATAAAGGCCGTTGCACGCCAGAAATTGCCTTCCGGGTCTACCCAGTAATACCGGCCCTCCCTTGTTTTTAATAATTGAGCAATATCGTTGCGCCCGGTTTGGTGCAGGTAGTCCTGTATAAGCCGGTAATTGTTGATGATATTTTCCGGTTGCGGGAAGGTTGCCTGGTTGATGCATTGCAAAACAATGGTAGTGCTTTCGGTAAACTTTACTTTATAGGTGCGGTTTATTAAACCATTGCCCAGTGGTGCGGTGGCAGGAATACCTTTTCCAAATTGTACAGCAGCTTTTTCAACAATTGATTCTTTCATAATCCAATACCGAGATAATTTTCATTCTGTTATAGATATGCTAGCGCTCGCCGAAAAACGCGCTCATTATTCGCAACGCTTAATATTCATCCGTAATGGAAAATTCATTTTTCCGGTACATCCACTGGCCACCGGTGAAATCAGGGAAATCAACGGTCTGGTTGCCCAGTTCAATGCTTTTTTCGCTGAGTGGTGTAATGGCGCTCCAGGTAGCGGCATCGTATACATCCATAGGTGTGGCGGTTTGCCGCTTGATAGCTTCCACAAAACCATGCAATACGAAAAAATCCATGCCGCCGTGGCCGGCATTTTCCGTTTCTTTTGTCCACCTGGTCCACAAAGGATGATCATATTTATCGAGCCAGTCTTTTGCATCATCCCAAACATCTGGTTTGGCAGACATACCTTCAATATAGATCGATTTGTTTATATCCATCCACAGCCCCTTTGTACCCTGGACCCTGAATCCAAGGGAATATGGCCGAGGCAGGTTTGTATCGTGCTCCAGCAAGATGGTTTCACCGTTAACACATTTTATATGGGTGGTTACAATATCACCCAGTTTAAATTCTACTTTTGCATTGGGATGGCTGGCACCGCCCTTGCTTACAATGTATTCATGCAGACCCCTGGTTTTGGTAGCAAATGAGCTAAGGCTGAGGAAACGGTTGCCATGGTTGATGTCCAGCATTTGTGCCAATGGACCAATGCCATGCGTAGGGTATAGGTCGCCGTTACGATGAACAGAATGGTTGGTTCTCCATTTTGCTTCTGAAAAGGCCTTTTCGCCGAATTCGGCCCCAACGGCGGATGTGCCGTTATTGAATTTAATACTGCGCAGGTCGTGCTGGTAACCACCCTGCAGGTGTATAAGCTCGCCAAAAATTCCTTTGCGCACCATATTCATAACAGCCATTACATCGCGGCGATAGCAAACATTTTCCAGCATGGTTACATGGGCTTTTTGTTTCTCCGCTTCGCGTACTACTTTCCAGTGGTCTTCCAGGGTAATGCCCAGGATAACTTCTGTGCCTACGTACCGGATGCCTGCCTGGAGGCTGTCTATTACCATGGGGCAATGCCATTCCCAGGGGGTGGCTATTATAACGGCGTCAATATTTTTAAGCTCCAGCAGTTTACGGTAAGCATAGGGATCGCCCTTGAAAACGGGTGGCATGGACTTGCCTGATTTTTTTACTACGTTGGCGGCCATCTCAAGCATGAGGTCATCTACGTCACAAATGGCTACCACATCCACATCGTTCCTACGCAGGGCGTTGCCAAGGTGGTTCTGGCCGCGGAGACCAACCCCTATAAACGCGAGCCGGGCTTTTTTTTCAGCTTTGATAGTCAGCCTTTCGGAAGGGATAATGCTAAAGGCAGTGGCGGCCATCATTGAATGCTGAACAAATGTTATTCTTTTCATAACGTATTGCTTTGAAATGGAAAGATAAAGTTTTTAATAAAGCCAGCGGACCGCCCCATTCTTATGCAAACGTTTGTGTCGGTCCGCGCATTATAACTATGGCTGGCGGCAGGTATTGTATGTTAGTGTATCCGGTCACCCCGCAACTCCATTTCATTTATCACGCCGGTTTCATACTGGAGCCATTCCTGCCAGCGCTCCCGCACCCTGTCCTTATCGGCATAGGTTTCGGCCAGTTCAATAAAAAGGGTATAGTGACCCGCTTCACTTTCCATAAAACGTCGATAGAAATTGCGCATGTATGCGTCATGGAGGCCTTCGCTCAGGCGCTTAAACCGTTCGCAGCTCCGGGCTTCAATTAGCGCCATAGTCAACAACTGGTCAAGAAACCGGTCTTCTGTGCGACCGCCTTTTCGTTGAAAAACCAGAAGTTTGTTTACATAAATATCTTTACGCTGCGGGCCAAGTGGTAAACCACGTTTGTGCAATTCGGCCAGTACCAAACGAAAATGACCCCATTCTTCCGTTACAATGGGCGCCAGTTCTTTTACCAGTATTTCTTTATCGGAGTATTTTTGTACCAGCGAGATACAGCTCAGCGCGGCTTTCTGTTCGCAGTAAGCGTGGTCGGTCAGGATTTCGACCAGTGAGATACTGGCCAGGTCCGTCCACCGGGGGTCGGTGGGCAGTTGCAGGCCAAGAATATTTTTTACGTCTGCGGTAATCATTACTTTGTGTTGTTTAACATGTTCAGGCGCTGGTTTAACTTTCCTGGTTTGCAGGCGGCCTGCTTTGAAAAGAACCGAAATGCCGGAACTTTAACCGTTTTGGATGAATACACCGGCAAACCAAAGATATGAATGAAGATTTTCTACATAAAAAAATAACGCTCAGAAAAGAACAAAACGCTTACCGCCAGTTGTCTTCCGGTGTGGGGGGGATTGATTTTTGTTCCAATGATTACCTGGGCATCGTAAAAAATAATTTGTTGCTACCGCCTGCCAGCGGGTATGGCAGCGGTAGCACGGGGTCAAGACTGTTAACCGGCAACAGCGCACTGGCAGAAGAAACAGAATCGGTCATTGCCCGTTTTCACGGGGCGGCCGCCGCATTGATTTTTAATTCGGGTTATGATGCCAATACCGGGATACTGAGTTGTGTACCACAACGCGGCAACACGGTGCTGTATGATGCGCTTTCGCATGCATCCATAAGAGACGGGCTGCGGTTGTCGCTGGCCGCATCGTTTTCATTCCTGCACAACGATGTTGCCGATCTTGAAAAAAAACTGGCTCTTGCAAAAGGCAATGTCTTTGTGGTAACCGAATCGGTGTTTTCCATGGATGGCGACACGGCCCCGCTGCGACAAATTGCGGATGCATGCGAGCGTTACCAGGCCCATTTAGTGGTTGATGAAGCCCATGCTACCGGGGTGGTAGGAAAAAACGGGGAGGGATTGGTGCAGGAACTTGGTTTGGAGCAAAAATGTTTTGCAAGGGTACATACATTTGGAAAGGCCCTCGGTTGTCATGGTGCAGTTGTAATTGGTAGTGTTGAACTGCGTGATTACCTGGTAAATTTCTGCCGGCCCTTTATCTATACTACTGCGTTGCCGCCTACGGCAATGGCCACCATTAAATCCGCTTATGAAATATTCCCGCGTTTGACGGATGACCGGTTGCACCTGCAGGAACTGGTTACGCAGTTTCAATCGGCATCCCTCCACTATCAGAAATGGCTCAGTAACACGCCGGTTCAATCTGTTATCATTCCCGGCAATGGGGCGGTAAAAACTGCTGCGGCCTTGTGCCGGCAAAATAATTTTGATGTGCGGGCCATCCTGTACCCAACCGTGCCAAAAGGAACCGAACGATTGCGGATTGTATTGCATGCTTTTAATACAGGAGAGGAA
>JBDTVE010000004.1:0-17000 GCA_040007355.1 Bacteroidota bacterium
GTACCGACCGTATCGTTGGTGCTGCACGGTTTGAGCCAGGGAAGAAAATGCTTTGCAAAGCATCATGACAAGCAGTAATTTTTTCATATAACGGCTTTGCTGTAAGATACAAAACCCAGCGGGTTGATTGGCGGTATCGGTAATGGTTTCTTTCACGCCATAAAATATAACTTCAAAATTTTATTAGAAAATATCTTTTGCCCTGATTTCCAGCAAACGTTCCTGCTGAAAGTTGAAAAAAGCTCAGTGGCAGTGCTACCCACCAAATGTTCCTTGGGAGCATGACGGTACCACCTTAACGGAACGCCTCCTGGGTAGAAATCAATTCCGCTTTACACAGCGTTCCAGCGGAACACCTGGTGCTAAACCGAGGCACTGCAGCGCAAACAATACTCCCCTACAAGAAAGTGCCGGATTGCTCCGGGGACCGCCTTGTATTTGTCACTCAATTATTTCAACCCATATTTGTACTTGTATCTTTCATATAACTGGTGCTGCTTATTGTCAAGCGACACCTGCCGGCCCTCTATAAAAGCCGCGGTAATGATACTAGTTTTCATGTCCAGCACATCACCTTCGCTGATAATTATATTGGCATCTTTTCCCACTTCAATGGAGCCGGTTCTGCCGGCCACGCCCAGTATGGTGGCGGTATTTAATGTAATGGCTTGCAACGCTTCTTCCTTTGTTAAGCCATAAGCAGCCGCGGTTCCGGCATTGAATGCCAGGTTACGGTAACGACTTTCTTCATGGTCATCGTTCAACGCAAACAAGACACCTGCCTGTTTTAACATAAACGGCGTTTTATATGGCTGGTCCACATCATCGTCTTCGGTGGCGGGCAGGCTGTGCTCCTGGTTGAGAATTACGGCAATATTATTTTGTTTCAACAGGGAGGCTATCTGCCAGCTTTCGCTGGCGCCTACCAGTACCACATCAAAGCCAAATTCCGTTACAAAATCAATGGCCACCAACATCTGTTTTACCTGGTCGGCATAGATAAACAGCTTTTGCTTTTTTTCAAACAATCCCCTTACAGCCTCGTATTTAAGATTGGTTTCCCGATGAGCGGTTTCCTGCAGATAGGCTTTTGCCGCTGCAAAGAAATCTTTGATCTCCCCTATTTTATTCAGCGCGTCTTTTACTGGATCTGTTGGTGGTTGCGCCCCTGGAACGCCGCCTGCCCCACCGCTTCTTCCAAAACGAACCAGGAAAGAAGGCAAATGCAGGTGAATGCCATTTTCCATTTTGTATGCGGCATCTTCCCAGTTCCAGGCGTCAAACTGTACCACGGACGAAGAACCGCTGATAATACCACCCTGCGGCGCAACACAGGCCAGCAGTATGCCGTTTGCTTTAAGCGTATTGATTATTTTGGAATCGGTATTATATGCAACAATGGAACGAACACTGGGATTGTACTCGCCAATCTCCGTATAATCATTGGATCCACGCACACCGCTTCCTATTTCCTTAAGACCCACATCGGTGATGGGCAAAATCAGCCCGGGATAAAGCTGCTGTCCTTTGACATCCACTACTCTTGCATTGCCAGCAGGAACTTCCGTACCGGCGGCTACCTGTTCAATTTTTCCCGCACTGATTTTTATGGTTCCGTCGTTAATTACCTGGCCATTGCCCACGTGTATGGTGGCATGGGTAATAAAAAAGATACCGGTATTGGGCCGCGCCGGGTAGACATCTTCCTGAGCAACGGCCGTTGTTAGGGCCTGGGTGCATATTATAACAAACAGGATAATCTTCATAGATAAAAAATTTATTGGTTAGCATTGGCTTCGTCGTTATCATTCGTTTCAACGGTTATCAGGCCGTTCTGGCGTTCCCCATGGTCGCCACAGCCCAGCAGTACCTGGAAACTGGGAACGGCTGCACCCATTGTTGCGCCGGACCTTTTTTCGGCAAGCATTTTTTGCACCAGCCGGTTGCGTTCTGTACTTATATACCTGCGCAACTGCAGATCGCGGTCAATATCGAAATAAATAATACCATCCACAATTGTCTTTTCCGGTTTTGCGTAAATGCTCAAAGGGTTGTTGCTCCACACCACCACATCGGCATCCTTACCCGGTTTTATACTACCTACCCTATCCTGTACATGGAGCATAGTGGCAGGGTTGATGGTGACCATTTTCCAGGCATCTTGTTCGCTGATGCCCCCGTACTTTACACTTTTTGCTGCTTCCTGGTTAAGCCTGCGTGCCATTTCGGGGTCGTCGGAATTAATGGCCACGTTCAGGCCCATGCGCTGCATAATAGCCGCGTTCTGCGGTATAGCATCCTGTACCTCCACCTTATACGCCCACCAGTCGCTGAACGTAGAGGCATTAGCGCCATGTGCTTTTAGTTTGTCCGCTACCTTGTATCCTTCCAGGACATGAGTAAACGTATTATACCGAAAACCGAATCTTTCCGCTACTCGCATGGCGGCCGTAATTTCGCTTTGTATATAAGAGTGACAGGTAATAAAGCGTTTTTTATTCATCACCTCCGACAGCGCATCCAGCTCCAGGTCCCGACGCACAAAAACGGGCGTTGCGCCTTTCTTTTTATTGTTTTCTTCAGCAGCTTTTATGGCCTTCTGGTAATCGCTGGCCCGTTGAAAAGCATCCACCAGCACTTCTTCCACGCCCATCCGTGTATCGGGGAAACGATTATTACCCTGGGTGGCCGTGGTGCGTTTTACGTTTTCACCCAGTGCAAACTTTATAAACGGAGCCGCATTTTTAAATTTCAGTTCTTCATCGTTTACACCCCAGCGCAATTTGATCAATTGAGTTTGGCCGCCAATGGAATTGGCGGAACCGTGTAGTATATGGGAACTGGTAACGCCACCGCTTAACTGGCGGTAAATATTGATATCATCGGGGTTAAGGTTATCGCCAATCCTTACTTCGGCCGTTACGGATTGTCCGCCCTCATTGATAGATGATACCGCGATATGGGAATGCTCATCAATGATACCGGCTGTTACATATTTACCCGTGCCGTCTATGATCCGGGCGCCTTCATCGGTCAGGTTCCTGCCAACCTGCGCAATTTTTCCGTTTTTTATCAGCAGATCGGTTCCTTCCAGCACCGCTTCTTTTTCGCTGGTCCATACCGTGGCATTTTTTATCAGGATGTCTTCCTGTTTGGGTAGGTTTTCCCACCCATAGCCATCCAATGGATAGGTTATCTTACCCAGTGTAAGCGGCATCTTTTTTTTGTTGCTGCTATCTGCTTTTTCAGCATCCTTCTTTATAAGGTTGGCTGTCCAGGATACGCTTCCGCCGGCGGAATCTTCGCCATTGCCCTGCCAGACACCGTTATTGTTTACACCGCTCAGGCGGGTTACACCGCCAATTCTGCCAGGGGCCATATTGTGTAGGAGATCAGCACCTACCATTTTCCTTACGGGCGCGGCAGGAAAGCTCAGGTTAACCAGTTTACCATCAAAACTAAACCGGCTGGTCATGGTGTCGGTGGCTGTTACGGTGGCACTGGTGCTGCTTTTTACCTGCAGCGTGTAATTGACGGCATTGCCACTGGCACCCATAACCGCCAATTGCCAGGTTCCGGTAATATTGTTCCAGGCGGTTTCATTGATGGCATATTTTTCACCCTGTACCCAATTTTGAAAAACAATTGTTTTTTCTTGAAAAATGGGCCCGGAGACAACCAGGAAATTAGCCAGTTTGCCTGTCTCCAGGCTGCCTACCTTATCATACACGCCCAATAAACTGGCCGGTGTTTTTGTTAGGGCATCAAGAGCCCTGTTTTCAGAAAGCCCGTATGATATTGCTTTCCTCAGATTGGTCATGAATTGCCTTGGATCGCGCAGATCCGAAGCCGTTAGGCAGAAATTGATATTGGCTTTTTCAAAAGCAGCCGGGTTGGTGGGAGCCAGTTCCCAGTGTTTCATATCGGTCAGCGACACATAACGGGCATCGTTGGGGTCTTCTACGTCCATAGCCTGGGGAAAATTAAGTGGCAGGATATAACTTGCATGGGTGGCTGCTATCTCGCTGATCCGCTGGTATTCATTGCCGCCGGCTTTGATGATGTACTGCACCCCAAACTCATCGCCTATCCTGTCTGCGCGGATATCGGTCCATTTATCGCCGCCTTCAAATACCTGCGGAAGATTTTTTGTTTCATTAAACGCCTTTAGTGAAAGGTTAACGCCTTCCGCGGCGGGGTTGGATGTATACCATTGTGCGTCCAGGTAGGTTTGGCGCAACAGGGCAATGGCACCCATCACGGAATTGGGATAGGATTGCGTGGAACTGCCCCTGTTTAATGAATAGTGGGCAGACGCTTTTTCTTTTATAATGATCCTGTTTTCTTTTTCTGCAGCCAGGGTAGCCAATACGCCGGTGCCGCGCGCAATACCATCTTTCTGATGACTCAACACGGTACCAAAACCAGCCTCCCGCAGTGGTTTTGCTTTGCCCTCATCGGCCATAAAAATTTTTGCTGCATCCACATCACTGCGGATGGCCTGGTTCCAGCCAAACGCCCCTTTCTGGTTAGATACAATCTGCGAGGTACCACCAAAATTAAAACCTGTTCGCTCGCGTTGCGGCGCGGCAATACCGTAATCGCTGTAAATATCAATAAAGGAGGGATAAATATATTTTCCTTTACAGTCGGTTACCACCGCGTCTTTTGGCAGTGTTATATTATTACCTACTGCCACAATCTTACCCTCTTTGATTAACAGGGTTGCATTGCGGAGTGTAACCTGTGTATCTTTAACAATCGTAGCATTTGTAAACGCATAACTGCCGGTGGTGGGGCTAGACACTCCATTGACCGGGAAAGTTGGTTGGGCGGTCAGCCGAAGAAAAAAAAGCAGGATCGGAAGCAACAATCGTAGCTGCTTTCCGCCTGCAAAAAGTCTCTTTCTCATGTTGTTTTGAATTTTTCTTTATGGGAACTGAACTATTGAAATTACCGAAATGAGGTAACTTCGGCGCAATAAATTGCGCGTTTAACCAAACGGGTATCGCCAGACAAACCCATATAAGTAAACGCGTTAAAAAGTATTTTTTGCCATGAATATCGCAACCTTTATTGACCATACCATATTAAAACCCACCACCACTATCGGAGATATTGAAAAATTATGCAGGGAAGCAGCCGAATACGGATTTGCAGCTGTATGCGTTCCGCCGCCTTTTGTACAAAGAGCAAAAACGATTTTAGACCCCGTGCGCACAAAAGTGGCCACGGTTACAGGTTTCCCTTTTGGCTATTCCGCCACCGAGGCAAAAATTGCGGAAACGGTGCTTGCGATCGTTGACGGTGCTGATGAGCTGGACATGGTAATAAACCTGGTGGCCTTACGGGCCAATGACTGGGCCTTTCTGACAAAAGAAATAAAACTGGCAACGGAACTGGTACACAACAAAGAAAAAATAATAAAAATAATCATTGAAAGCGGTGTTTTAACAAACGAGGAAGTGATACAGTGCTGCAACAACTTCGGCCCCCTGGGTATTGATTTTATGAAAACCTCTACCGGGTACGCGGAAAAGGGCGCCACCGTGGAAGCCGTGCAACTCATGCGCAGCCATTTGCCCGAGTCAGTGGGTATTAAAGCTTCCGGCGGCATAAAAACCTTTGCCTTTGCTAAAGAATTGGTTGCGGCAGGTGCTTCCAGGCTGGGTTGCAGCGCCAGTGTACAAATTGTTAAAGAGCAGGAGGAATAGGCTTATTTTTGTCTGCCCGGGCAGCGTGCGGAAAGCTTGGCAATGATTTTGTTTAAAAAAGCCTATACAGGAATTATGAAAAAAATGTTACTGGTGGCAGTTGTCTGCTGGCTGGTGTTACCGGCACAGGCGCAAACAGATTCAACCTCCTCCATTGTTATCCATAAAGACCCCCGGCTTGATTTACTGGTAAAAAAACAGACCCAGGTAAACGAAGAAACAACCCGCGACGCCCGCCGCAATGTTCCGGGCTTTCGAATACAGGTGATCAATACCAGCGACCGGAATGCGGCTATTTCCGCTAAAACAAAGATTTACCAGTTATATCCTGAATTAAAAGCATACCTGCTGTACCAGGCGCCGTATTTCCGTTTGCGTGTTGGCAATTTTAAAGACAAGGACGACGCGGAGAGTTATCGCAGGTCTTTGTCCAAAGAATTTCCCAATAGTGTGTTCCTGGTACGCGATACCATTGAATTAAAAGCCTCCGATATGGTTCCGTAAAAATGTTGCTGGAGGAGATGGTCCGCAGGCCAGTGAGTGGGCCTCATGAACCTTAAGCGTTCCGGGAAAATGTAATAATAAGGAGAGAACCGGGTAGAACCTGTTCGCCAAAAAAACCGGCTGTCATTGTGCCAAACAGGAGAATACGCTGAGGTATTTACCCAAAAAACAGCATCGTTTTGCTTTAATCCAAAATTGCCTGCCACCAACACGCCAGTTCTTGCCGTTTGGGTTATTTTTGCGCTATGTTACAAGATGAAATCAAAGAACTGGCAAAAAAATATGCCCTCGAAACCATCGCCATACGCCGTCATTTACACGCCAACCCGGAGCTGAGTTACCAGGAATTCAAGACCTCCGCTTTTGTTCAGTTGCAGTTAACGGCGCTTGGAATACCTTTTCAAACAATGGCCAATACAGGTGTCATTGGGCTTATCAAAGGGAAGAATCCCGGCAAAAAAACCATTGCACTCCGGGCCGATATGGATGCCCTGCCCATACAGGAAGAAAATAAGGTCGACTATATTTCTATCAACAAGGGCGTTATGCATGCCTGCGGTCATGATGTACACACCAGTGTTCTGCTGGGTGCGGCAAAGATTTTACAGCAGTTGAAAGATCAGTGGGAAGGTACCATCAAATTAATTTTTCAGCCCGGTGAAGAACGCAATCCCGGCGGCGCCAGCCTGCTGATAAAAGAAGGTGTACTGGAAAACCCCAAACCCCAGGCTATTTTTGGTTTACATGTGCACACGGGCATGCCTGCGGGGAAGGTAAGCTTCCGGGAAGGAAAAGTAATGGCCAGCGCCGATGAAATTTATATTACCATAAAAGGCAGGGGCGGCCATGCGGCATCCCCGCAGGTAGCGCCGGATATTATTCTTATTGCTGCACAACTGGTAGTGGCGCTGCAGCAGGTGATCAGTAGAAACCGCGACCCTTTTGATCCGTCAGTACTTTCCATTACCTCCTTCCAGGGCGGCTATACCACCAATGTTATTCCCAGCGAAGTAAAACTGATGGGTACCTTTCGCGCAATGGATGAGGGCTGGCGTTTTAAGGCACACGATATCATCCGTAAACTTGCCACAGAACTGGTACACAGCATGGGCGCGGAAATTGACCTGCACATTGACGTTGGTTATCCTTCCGTTTACAATAACGAGCGATTGAACGGCATCGCAAAAAATTTAGCCCGTGTATTTATGGGCAATGAAAATGTAGGCACAACGGAACTGCGGATGGGCGCTGAAGATTTTGGTTATTATACCCAGGTGATTCCCGGTTGTTTTTACCGCCTGGGCGTAATGAATGAGGCCAGGGGAATTGTCTCCGGCGTGCACACATCAACCTTTAATATCGACGAAGACGCTATTGAAACAGGCATGGGCATTATGGCCTGGCTGGGCGCAACGGCGGAGCTATAGACCGGAAGCGCTCCACGAAGGAGAACCCTCGTTGGCTTTTTTGTCCTAAATAATATTGGCAATACCTTGGAGCTGGAAATAATAAGCGTGCCGTGGCAGAAATAATTCTCATTGCATTGCGGGATGATATATATATCAGTAATGCCGAAGCGTTTTTGAAAAAGAACTTTGTTTAATGATGTTGTTTTACAATAAAAAACTGAACGCCCAGTGCCGGGATCAACTGACTACTACATATCACATACTGCATGCTACCCACTACCGATACACTTTCATTTGCAAACAGGAGGGTGCGGGCACGCCTATCTGGGTTCCTGTTTTTTTTAATAAACCCGTTTTCAAATCTCTTTTAAATACCACGATATTGTTGGTCAGTTGATTGGCCACCAGCAGGAAATGACCCGATGGATCAAGGGTGAAATTCCGGGGGCTATTACCCAGGGAAGATTGGTGACCCAGTAATGTCAGTTTTCCGTCGGCACCAATGGCAAATATCCTGATAGTATTCTCACCCCGGTTTGAGGTATACAGGAACAATCCGTCCGGTGAAATATGAATATCGGCGCTGCTGTACTCATCCGCCTTTTTTTCATTTGAATTGATTCTTTGCACCAGGTTCAGCTTTCCATTATTATAGGTGAAACACATTACCATGCCACCCATTTCTTCTATACAATAAGCGTATTTGCCATTTGGATGAAAGGCCATATGCCTGGGTCCGCTTCCCGGCGTGGCGTGCAGGTTTAGCTTTTCCATGGCGGTTAATGGCTGGGCGGTCTGGCGGTTAAAGCGGAATACATGTATTTTGTCGGCACCTAAATCGGGGAAATACACATAGTCGTACCCGGGAGAAAAAGACGGAATGAATATGAGGTTTTTCCTGTCTGTACTTGTTGATACTGCTGCCCGTGAACCGGATGGATTGCAGACAGGGAAGAATGCTGCCATCCCTGTTGGTACTAAAAATCGCTGCATTGCCTTCGGTATAATTACCGCTAACAATAAACCGGTTGCTTTTATCAACCACCAGGTAAACCGGGTTGGCGTCCGCGGCCGGTTGTTTTTTGATAAACCGGATGGCGCCCTTTGTGCTGTCAATGGCAAATGAGCTGATGCTGCCGGTAAAAGCGGTTTTTGTCTCTGTACAGGCATAACAGGTATTTTCCATTGGGAGCGATGGTAAAAAAAGAAGGATTGGTGATGGCTTCTCCCTTGCCGGTTATGGTTAATTCACCGGTTGGGGGATTCATCCGGCAGATATAAATACCGCTACCGGGTTTGCCATCGGTATAGGTACCAATAAATAAATACGTGTTGGAATGTTGACTGTTGCCGGTAAAAAAAGCGGTCAGCACCAGGCCCATTAAAACAAAATGTTTCATGTATTCCGGTTTCTATGATATATACCAGTTAGAAAAGACTGAGCCGGAAAATTATGGGTCGTTGCTGAAAAACCAATATTGACAATAAACGGCCCTGCAAAGCTCAATAGGATTATTGCCGTACAAGGGTGCGACGCAACGCTGCCCGGCATTGTTCAACCGCCCGGTTCATCCATCCGCCACCGTATTGGGTATATTATTTCACTGAAAATCCATACCGGTTATATTGTATAGCGGATAATATCATTTTCCACTCTAACCTGGTATTTATTATTTCTATTTTTTACATGGTTTGTCAGGCGGGCGATGGTTGGATAATCCCCCTGCCCGTTAAAATCCCTTGCATCGTCAATCAACAAAACATGCTCCATGGGCGCGGCGTTAAAAATACAGTCCAGTTCATCAAATATGGGACATTCGGTGCTTCCTTTGGCGGTTACACCTGAAGAATAATGGCCATCGAGCCAAAATATGGCGGGTTCGGACAATTGTTGTGCAACAGGTAATAAAACTTTGCCACTGTCGCCCTGTAAAATTTTCACGTTGAGATCTTTCCGGAATGTATGTTTAGCCTTTTTGAACAATTGCATGTCCAGCTCAATAGAAATAACGCTTTTAAAATTTCTTTTTTGCGCTTCCACCATATCCCCGCGGAAGGTGCCCGTTTCCACCAGGATCCCGTATCCGTATTGCTGCTGGTAATCGCGTATGGTCATTTGTTTAACAATATGCGGCGGTGGGGCCGGGCGGCCCATTGCCTCCCATTGTTTGAATTGCCTTTTCATATACCTTTTTTTTAATACCCTAAACAGCACAGGTGGTATAAAAGACCTTATGAAATCTTTGGCGCTGTTCATTTGTTTATTCATACAGGTTTATTTTAAGTAAGTATTATGTTGACGGACGCGGGATTCTACGTTGAAAATATCGGGCCATTGCTGCATGGGCTGGCAGGGGTCTGTTCATGCGGCGCGGTCATAGGAATGTACAAAAAATACTGTAGTCCCGGGTATTAATTTTCTGATACCCGCTATTTGACGGCATGGCAAGATAGTTGCCGGGGCTGTTTCCAGCACGGTGCTAAAATATAGTAGCAACGGGGTCGGCAATTAAGTATGTGGGCTCTCCGGGTTCAAAACCCCATCTATCTATATTTTCGTACTTTGTGCGCCATGCTGGATAGCCTATGCAAAAAAAACTAAGACGCGAGCAAGCGCTTGAATACCATGCCAAGGGTCGACCAGGAAAGATTGAAGTGGTGCCTACCAAGGAAGCGAAGACGCAGCGCGACCTCTCGCTGGCCTATTCACCCGGGGTAGCCGAACCCTGCAAGGAAATTTTTGCCCTCACGGAAAATGTTTACAAATACACGGCCAAGGGCAACCTGGTAGCGGTGATCAGTAATGGCACAGCGGTACTGGGTTTGGGGGATATTGGCCCGGAAGCCAGCAAACCGGTGATGGAAGGCAAGGGCGTATTGTTTAAAGTTTTTGCCGATATAGATGTATTCGACATTGAGATCAATGAAAAGGATCCGGAAAAATTTGTACAGATTGTAAAATCACTGGAGCCTACTTTTGGCGCCATCAACCTGGAAGACATCAAAGCGCCGGAATGTTTTTATATAGAACAGCGGTTGCGTAAACTGCTGCGGATACCGGTTATGCACGATGACCAGCATGGAACGGCCATTATCAGCAGCGCCGCCCTGCTCAATGCGCTGGAATTACAAAAGAAAAAAATTGATAAGGTAAGATTTGTGGTCAATGGCGCCGGTGCGGCCGCTATGGCCTGTGTAAAACGCTACCTGACCCTGGGCGCCCGGGCCGAAAATTTTATTCTTTTTGATATTGCCGGCGTTATACACGACCAACGGGCCGACCTGGACGAAGACCGCAGACGGGTAGCCGTAAAACGAGCCGATATCACCCTCGAATCGGCCATGAAGGATGCCGATGTATTTCTTGGCCTCAGTGTAGGCAATGTGGTAACGCCCGATATGGTAAAAAGCATGGCCAAAAAACCCATTGTTTTTGCAATGGCCAACCCCGACCCCGAGATTGCCTATGAAGCGGCTATTGATTGCCGTGATGATCTGATTATGGCCACGGGCAGGAGTGATTATCCCAACCAGGTAAATAATGTGCTTGGGTTCCCTTATATATTCCGCGGAGCCCTGGATGTACGCGCCACCCAGATAAGCGAGGCTATGATACTGGCGGCGGTAAAGGCGCTCGCAGATCTTGCCCGGAGCCCGGTGCCGGATATTGTAAACATGGCGTATAACGAAAAGACCATTTCTTTCGGTCCCCTTTATATTATTCCCAAACCGCTTGATCCGCGTTTACTCTCTACCGTGGCACCCGCCGTGGCAAAGGCAGCTATAGAAAGCGGTGTAGCCCAAACGGTAATCACCAACTGGAACGCGTACAGCATTGGGCTTAACAAAAGGCTTGGACTAGATAACCAGCTCATCCGTATTATTGGCAACAAGGCCAGGCGCGATCCCCGACGGCTTATTTTTGCCGAAGCCGATAATATAAAAATCCTGAAAACGGCGCAGATCTGTCTGGACGAAGGCGTAGCCTACCCGGTTTTACTGGGGAATGAGAAAAAAATACGCGCCATTGCCGCTGCCAACAGCATAGAACTTGAAGACATGCCTATTATTGATCCCCAGCTGGATGAATACGATGAAAAACGAAAGGAATACGGCGAGCTATTCTTTAATAAGCGACAACGCAAAGGCCTTAATCTCTATGAAGGCATCAAGCTGATGAAAAATCGCAACTATTTTGGCTGTATGATGGTGGAAACAGGCGAGGCCGACGCCATGATATCGGGTCTTACTAAAAATTATGCTGATACCATACGCCCCGCCCTGCAGGTAATTGGTACGGAAGACGGGGTAAGCAAAATTGCCGGTATGTACTTACTGCTTACCAAACGCGGGCCTTTGTTTATGGCCGATACCACCGTTAATTTTAACCCTACAGCAGAAGAACTGGCAGATATTACCTTAATGGTGGCCAAGGAAGTGCGCAATTTTAACCTGGTGCCGCGTGTGGCCATGCTCAGCTATTCCAATTTCGGCAGCAGCAATTCTCCCGAAGCCAGGCTGGTGGCGGAAGCGCGTAAAATAGTAAAACAAAGAAATCCCTCCCTGATGGTTGATGGTGAAATGCAAGCCAGTGTTGCTTTTAACAAAGAGATACTGCGCGACAATTACCCGTTCAGCGAACTGGTAGACCAGGATGTAAATACGCTTATCTTTCCAAACCTGGCCGCCGGAAACGTGGCATACAACCTGCTGAAAGAAGTAGGGGGTGCCGATGCCATCGGGCCGATATTGCTGGGTCTTAAAAAACCCGTACATGTATTACAGTTAGGCAGTTCGGTACGCAGTATCTATAATATGGCCCTGGTATCGGTGATTGACGCACAAATAAAATGCAAAACACCGGATCCTGATTCGCCTGCCGGTATGAAAAAAGCACACTGGTGGAAAGGTTTCAGGAAAGTGAGTAAAGACCTGTAACAAATTCAGCCCGGATATATTAATTTACAGGCGTAAAAAGTTCAGTATTCAACCGTTTAAAACCAGCAGGTGGCTGCAACAAGGTTAAGAAATATGGCCCGCGCTTTTAAACCACCTATTTAATTATGCATTTTTTTACAGAACTCGGCCGTTACCTCTTAATGCTAAAAGGTATGTTTTCCAAACCGGAGAACATGCGGGTGTACTGGAAAGAGTTCATGCACCAGTGTTCGGAAATAGGCATTGGATCCCTGGGCATCGTCATTATCATTTCTTTTTTTATGGGCGCGGTGTCTGCTGTTCAAACCGCTTACCAGCTGGTGAGCCCGCTGATACCCAAGGCCAGTATTGCCCAGGTAGTAAGAGACACCGTGATACTTGAATTTGCCCCCACCCTGGTATGTATAGTGCTGGCGGGCGTTGTAGGCAGCAAAATAGCCAGCGAACTGGGCAATATGCGGGTAAGTGAACAGATTGATGCGCTGGAAATAATGGGCATCAATACCAAGGCCTACCTGGTAATGCCCCGGATTCTTGCCGCCCTGCTGGTAATCCCCATGCTGGTGGTTTTATCGGCCTTCCTGGGCGTATGGGGCGGAAGGATAGCGGGACTGGGTTCTGGTATTTTGTCGGCCTATGATTTTGATAAAGGCCTGTTGCAGAATTTTGTTCCCTACAACGTATTCTTTTCACTTACCAAGGCCTATACCTTTGCCTTTATTATATCCAGCATACCTGCTTATTTTGGTTACCACGTAAAAGGGGGTGCGCTGGAAATTGGGCGGGCCAGCACCCGGGCGGTGGTCATCAGTTGTATCATGATTCTTTTTGCAGACTATGTGCTTGCACAGCTCCTGCTCGGTAATCCATCAGGTTAAAAATATGATTGAATTTAAAAACATACGAAAAACATTTGGTGATAAGGTGGTGCTGAACGATGTGAGCGCAGTGCTGCAGGAAGGCAAATGCAACCTTATCATCGGCACCAGCGGCAGCGGTAAAACCGTATTGATGAAATGCCTGGTAGGTCTTTTTGAGCCCGATCAGGGTGATATCTTATACGATGATGTGAATTTTTCTGAAATGGACGAGGAAAAACGCAAGGAGATGCGACAACAGATAGGAATGCTGTTTCAGGGTTCGGCGCTGTTCGACAGCCTCACGGTGGAAAAGAATATTATGTTTCCGCTGAACATGTTTACCAAATGGACCTATGGCGAAAAGATGAAAAGGGTGAACGAGGTGCTGGATAGGGTAAACCTGAAAGATGCCAACAAAAAATTTCCGGCAGAAATAAGCGGCGGTATGAAAAAAAGAGTGGGTATTGCCCGGGCCATTGTATTAAACCCCAAATACCTATTTTGCGATGAGCCCAACTCCGGTCTTGACCCCCAGACATCCATGGTGATAGATAAACTGATACAGGAAATTACCAGCGAATACAATATTACCACTGTTGTGAATACGCACGATATGAACAGCGTAATGGAAACAGGCGACCATATTATTTATATGTACGAAGGCCTTAAGGAATGGGAAGGTTCCAACCAGGACATTATCTTCAGTAAAAACGAAAAACTGAATGAGTTCATCTTCGCGTCCAATTTCTTACAGGATGCAAAAGACATGCGTATGCTGGAGGCCAAGGGCAAAATAGACAATAACCGGAACATGGATGAACTGCTGAAATAGCCTGCAGTTGCAAGTTAGCGGCCTGTTTGCCGGACTCTCAGAACTGCTGTCAAACACCGTATCGGCAAGGCCGGTCTTTCCCCGGTAATAAAAAACCTGCCGGCAATTGTAATAATATACTGCAATAAACGTCTTATTAACGGCGGCCGGTTTTTCCGCCAAATTAACCGCAACCCGGTAATCCCTATTTATATTTCACAAAATTTACCGCATGCCCCTCCTTCAAGTAAATCATCTGAAGAAATATTACGCCACCCAGAAAGCTGTAGACGATATCAGCTTTTCCATAGAACCCGGGACCATATTCGGGTTACTGGGACCCAACGGCGCGGGCAAAACAACCCTGTTGCGGATGATAACGGGCATTTTTTTCCCGGACGAAGGCGAAATCATTTTTGACGGAAAAAAGTTTAATCCCGAAGCGGATGCAATGCGTATCGGGTACATGCCCGAGGAGCGCGGACTATATAAAAAAATGAAAATTGGCGAACAGGCCATGTATCTGGCGCAGTTAAAAGGCCTAAGCAGGCAAAGCGCCTATAAAAAAATAAAAACCTGGTTTGCGAAATTTGAAATGCAGACCTGGTGGAACAAAAAGATTGAAGACCTTAGCAAGGGCATGGGGCAAAAACTGCAATTTGTTATTACCGTGCTGCACGAGCCCAGGCTGATCATTCTGGACGAACCCTTTAGTGGACTGGACCCCGTAAACAGCAACCTGATAAAAGAAGAGATTTATAAACTGGCTAAAAACGGCTGCACCATTATTTTTAGTACCCACCGCATGGAACAGGTGGAAGAAATCTGCGACCAGATAATACTCATGAACAAGGGCCGAAAAATAATAGACGGTACCGTAATCGATATCAAACAGCAATTTAAAGAAAATATCTTCCATGTAGGGCTTGGCAGTTCACCAGAGGTGGCCAGCAGCAGTGCCTTTGATATTACCGACCGGGAAGACAACGGGCTGGTGGTAAAAATAAAACAGGGATACGGCACCAATGATGTACTGCAGCACTTTATACAACAGCAGGTGCAGATAAAAGAATTTCATGAAATACTGCCTTCACTCAACGATATTTTTATAAAACTGGTAGAAGGAACGACCCCTAGCCGGCAATTCCAGCCGGTTGTTTAAATTACCACCATCAAAACTGTCTTACATGAACAAAACCTGGCTAATCATAAAACGGGAATACCTTACCCGGGTAAGGAACAAAACGTTTATAATTTCTACGTTCTTAACCCCTTTATTTTTTGCCGCTTTAATCGGTATAATTGTTTTTATTACCATCAAGAATACAGACAAGGAAAAGGTGGCGGTTATTGATCATTCAGGCGTCTTTAAAAACAATATCGACAGCGTTAAATCCATTAAATTGGTGCTGAACCCTGTAGCCGATACCAATACTTTTGAACAAAAAGGTTATACAGCAATTTTGTTTGCACCTTATGCCGGTATAAACAATACCGGCCGCTGGAGATTGTATTCCCGTAAGAGTTTTGCCGTATCAGCCGTTAGCAATATAGAAGACAAGATCAGAAAGGAGCAGGAGAACAATATGCTCATGGAGCGTTACCAGATAAACAGCAGTAATATTGATTCTGTTCGCGATGCGTCCAGGCGGCTGGTGCTGGAAGAAAAAAGGATCGGCGCAGGCACGCATTCCCAGGATGGAAATTCGGTGGTAGCCTATGGTGTTGGATACGGTGCGGGATTTCTTATCTATATAACCCTGTTTATTTATGGTGCCATGGTGATGCGCGGGGTAATGGAAGAAAAAACAAACCGCATTGCAGAGGTCATTATCTCCTCGGTAAAACCCTTCCAGCTAATGATGGGAAAGATAATTGGGATAGGAGCGGTTGGCCTGACCCAATTTTTTATGTGGATCATCCTGATCACCGTTTTCTCCAGTGTCATTGGCGCGCTAATACCGCATGATATCCTGTTACAGGTAAATGAGGCCAACAAAAGCATACCGGGCGGTCAAATGAATATGCAGGGTAATGAGGCGCTGATAGGACTGGCCAAAGCTTCCAATGAACTGTCTTCTGTTAACTGGTTCCTGGTAGCAGGTTGTTTTATTTTCTATTTTCTTTTTGGCTATTTATTTTATGCGGCGTTGTTTGCCGCTGTTGGCAGTTCTGTAAATGAAGACCCCCAGGATGCTCAAAGTCTCATGTTTCCCATTACCATGCCCATCATACTGGCCATTGTAATTATGATAAATGCCATTACTCACCCCGATAGCGCACTGGCCACCTGGAGCAGCATCATCCCATTCTTTTCGCCCATAGTTATGATGGCAAGAATTCCATTTGGGGTACCTGGCACCGTGCCCTACTGGCAACTGGGGCTAAGCATGTTGCTGTTGGTACTTGGTTTTCTAATCACCACCTGGATAAGTGCTAAAATCTACCGGACGGGTATCCTGCTATATGGCAAAAAAGCTACCTGGAAGGAGATGTGGAAATGGGCTTTTAGAAACAGTTAATTCCACCGCTCCGCCAATATATCAACCGGTGTCCAGTGTCCCGAACTGAAGATCTCTTAAAGCCATTCCGTAAGCCAACAATAACACTTGTATCCGTCCGATACCGTTAATCCAGCAGGCCGGCCGGAAACCATTAACACTAAAATAAAAGCACCACAAAATATTTTATGAAGATTTTCATATTTTATACGAATATGTTCGTAAATAAATTAATCAACTGAAACTACACGCATGTTACACAC
>JBDTVE010000005.1:0-15886 GCA_040007355.1 Bacteroidota bacterium
CTACAACAGGGCATGCTTCCGCTGTATTTTAATGCAGATGAAACCGTAAGTGCAGACGTGTTAAAGGCCGTTTACCGGGCAGGCGTAAAAGCGGTTGAATATACCAACAGGGGAGAAGCGGCTTTTAAGAATTTCAAAAAGCTTGTTGAACTGCGCAATGCTGAAATGCCTGGGCTCTTGCTGGGCATTGGCACGGTTAAAGATCTGCAAACGGCTCAAAACTATGTGAGTGCCGGCGCCGATTTCCTGGTGAGCCCCGGCTTTGTAAAAGAGGTGGCTGATTTTGCCAATAGCAAGGAACTGTTTTATGCTCCGGGTTGTATGACGCCAACCGAGATCATTGCTGCCGAAAATGCCGGTATAAAATTTATTAAACTTTTCCCCGGCAATATGCTGGGCCCGGAATATCTCAATAGCATTAAAGATATTTTCCCCAAACTATTATTTATGCCCACCGGGGGAGTTGATACCACCAGCGAGAATATAACGGGCTGGTTCAAGGCCGGAGTTTGTGCCGTGGGTATGGGCAGCAAACTCATTAGCAAAAAACTGATGGAGCATAAAGATTACGCAACAATTGAAACAGAAACCAGGAAAGTGATTGAAACAATTAATAAAGTTAAATCAGGATTATAATATATTTATTGTTTGTAATGATTGCCGCGGCGTACAACGGGTGGGCCAGTTAGTTTAAAAAAGCCATAATGAATAAATCAACGATTGGAAGATATCGCTGGACAATTTGCGGACTCTTATTTTTTGCCACAACCGTAAATTACTTAGACCGGCAGGTACTGAGTCTCTTGCAGCCATACCTGGCAGAAAAATTTCAATGGACCAATAGCGATTATGCCAATATTACCGCTGTATTCCAGTTTGTGTACGCCTTTTCAATGTTATTCGCAGGCCGGGTAATTGACAAGCTGGGCACTAAAAAAGGATATGCACTGGCGATCATTATTTGGTCGGCAGGTGCGGTTATTCATGCACTCGCCATTCCCATTGGTGAAGGAGTTGCCGTTGTACTGGGTTGGGCTGGTATAGCTGTTTTTTCCATTTCTGTTTTAGGGTTTATGTTTTCCAGAGCCATACTTGCTTTTGGTGAAGCAGGTAATTTTCCCGCGGCCATCAAAGCAACCGCAGACTATTTTCCAAAAAAAGAACGATCCTTTGCCACTGGCATTTTTAATTCAGGCGCAAACGTAGGCGCTATCCTAGCTCCGCTCACTGTGCCCTGGATTAGGGTTCACTGGGGTTGGGGTACGGCCTTTATTATCATCGGCATCATAGGAATTTTATGGTTAATTCTCTGGCTGGTTTATTATGAAAAACCCGAAAAGCAAAAAAGACTTTCAGCCGCAGAATTAAATTATATAAACAGTGGGGAAGAAGAAAAAGATGAAAACACCGGTACCACCAAGATATCCTGGGTTAAATTATTCGGTTATAAACAAACCTGGGCTTTTACTTTTGGCAAGTTTATGACGGATGGCGTGTGGTGGTTCTTCCTTTTTTGGTTACCAGCCTACATGAAAGCCCAGTATAATATGGTAGATGAGTCTATTATGGTGCCATTGGCGCTCTTATATACGCTTGCCATGGTGGGCAGTATTGTAGGGGGCTGGCTGCCCATGTATTTTATTAAAAGAGGATACAAAGTATACGATGGAAGAATGAAGGCCATGCTTTTAATTGCCATGTTTCCATTGGTGGTACTGGCTGCACAGCCGCTCGGATACATCAGTTTTTGGATTCCGGTTTTTTTGATAGGTGTCGGCGCTTCGGCACATCAGGCATGGTCGGCTAATATATTCACCACGGTTTCAGATATGTTTCCTAAGAAAGCAGTGGGTTCTGTAGTAGGTATCGGTGGCATGGCCGGTGGATTGGGTGGGGTGTTTATGTCAAAACTGGGCGGCGCATTGTTCGACTACTACCAGGCCCAGGGCCATATTGAAACAGGATACACCATCATGTTTACGATTTGCGCGGTTTCTTACCTGGTTGCCTGGACGGTTATGAAATCCCTGGTACCCAAATACAGGCCAATATCAGATTTGTAAGCCCCGGCTCATACAGTTTTATAGTAAGGAAATTAAATCCAGATAGCCGGGCTTCACCAGAAATTCGATTTACATCTGTAGGTCTTGCCTTGCTTCAATAAATTTTTTGACGATGGCCGGGTAGTAGCCAGCTACCAATGCGCTTATACATGCCCGGGAATACAAGCTGTCAATAATTTTTTGTGTTTGGCACCCGGAGTGTAAAACAGATAGGCTAAGAAGTTGCATGTATACACCGATTGGAGAACAGCCTGTTTTGCACAAAAAAAACACGCAGGTGGTTGTGTTGGTTGTGGGTGCCGGGCACCATTGAATTTACCATCTGGTTTGAATAAAACCAGCGGGTCGCTCCCTCCCCAAAGGAACCCGGAAACCATTTTTCATAAAAAGTAATTGATACACTTATTTTAGTACTTTCGGCACTTCAATTATTTCTTCTAAAAAATAATAAAATGAAGACGATTGCACGTTCAATAACCGCAGTATTCTTTTTAACAGTCATTCATATGAGTTGCACCCCTTCCGCTAAAGATACCGCGTCGGCAGGCATCACCAAACAAGCCTTTGGCGAAGCAAATGGCAAACCCGTATACCTCTACACGCTTACCAATAAAAATGGAGCACAGGTTAAAATTACCAATTACGGGGGTGCCGTTACCTCCTGGGTTTCGCCCGATAAGTATGGTGTCCGCAATAACATCGTGCTGGGCTTCGACAGCCTGGCCGGGTACCTGACAAAATCGCCATATTTTGGCGCCCTGGTTGGCCGTTATGGCAACCGTATTGCCAATGGGAAATTTAAAATCGGTGACAGTACCTATACCCTGGCTACCAATAATAAAAAAAATCACCTGCATGGTGGCTTAAAAGGGTTCGACAAACAGGTTTGGGATGCTAGTTTGGTAGACAGCATCCCCTCGCTCACCCTGAATTATGTAAGCAAAGATGGGGAAGAAGGATACCCGGGTAATTTAAAAGTTACAGTGGTGTATAGCCTGAGTAACGACAATGAACTGGGAATAGACTACAGCGCCGAAACAGATAAACCAACACCGGTAAATCTTACCAACCATAGTTATTTTAACCTGACAGGCGATGTAAACAATACGATACTAAATCATACCCTGCAGATTAATGCGGATGCTTATACTCCGGTAGACAGTACCCAGATACCAACCGGGGTACTGCAACCGGTAAAAGGCACACCCTTTGATTTTACAACGGCCACCACCATTGGCGCCCGCATTGCCCAGGTGCCCGGGGGCTATGATCATAATTTTGTACTGAACAGCAAGTACGGCTCCCTGCAACTGGCAGCGGTGTTGTCTGATACTGCCAGCGGACGGAAATTAGAAGTATTTACCACGCAGCCGGGTATCCAGTTTTATACCGGCAATTCCTTGAATGGCAGAGTTAAAACCAATGACGGCAAATCCATAAACCGGAATGCTGCGCTTTGCCTGGAAACACAGCATTTTCCTGATTCGCCCAACCAGCCTGCTTTTCCTTCAACAATTGTAAAACCAGGCGAAAAATATCATACGGTTACAAAATATAAATTATCGGTTCAATAAAATAAAAGCAACTAATTGCTTTTCAAACGGAGATGGTGCCGTACCAGGGATTGTAATAAAACACAGCAGCAGGAAGCATGACTCCCGAGAAACAATGCCGGGTGGGCCCACAGGCAGGTTTCGTCACCGGTTCTACAAGAGAGTAGTGCGCGTTGAACGAGCTGGATTGAACCCCGAAAGCTTTCCGGAAAAATAAATGTTGAATTGACACTTATTTTAAAATAATTCCTATCTTGGTGTTTTAACAGTTGCAGAAGAAATATGAAAGACGCTTTTGTCATAGGGGTGGATTATGGAACTGATTCTGTTCGTTCCGTGATTGTGAATGCCCGTAACGGGGAAGAAATCAGTGCGGCCATTTTTTATTACCCTCGATGGAGAGATGGGTTATTCTGCAATGCCGCGCTGAACCAGTTCCGTCAGCATCCGCTGGACTATGTGGAAGGGCTGGAACAAACCATTGCAGCATGTTTGCAAAAAGCCGGACCATTGGTGGCCGCAGCCATAAAAGGTATTTCCATTGATACCACCGGTTCTACACCCGTGGCGGTAGACGCGGCGGGAACCCCCCTTGCCTTGTTGCCCGCTTTTCAAAACAATCCCAACGCCATGTTCGTGTTGTGGAAAGACCATACGGCCATCGGCGAGGCAGCTGAACTAAATGAACACGCCACGCGGTTTCCGGTCAATTACCTGAAGTTTGTAGGCGGCATATATTCTTCGGAATGGTTCTGGGCCAAGTTGCTGCGGATACTGCGCGCAGATGAAGCCGTTAGACATGCGATATATTCCTGGGTAGAGCATTGCGACTGGATCCCCTTTTTACTAACCGGTGGAAAAGATGTAAACGCTATGAAAAGAGGCGTATGCTCCGCCGGTCATAAAGCATTGTGGGCAAAAGAATTTGGAGGCCTGCCACCGGATGATTTTTTTGCGTCCTGGGATGGTTTGCTGGAAGGCTTTACAAAAAAACTTTTTACTGACACCTATACGGCAGACCAGGCAGCCGGCATCATTTCCAAGGAATGGGCGGAGCGTCTGGGTTTGCCCGCCAGCGTTGTGATCGGCGTGGGTGCTTTTGATGCGCACATGGGCGCGGTCGGCGGACAAATAGAACCCTATCATCTAAGTAAGGTAATGGGTACCTCAACCTGCGATATGCTGGTGGCCCCGATTGACGAAGTAGGTGACAAACTGATCAAAGGCATTTGCGGTCAGGTTCCGGGTTCCATTATACCGGGTATGATGGGCATGGAAGCGGGGCAGTCGGCTTTTGGCGATGCCTATGCCTGGTTTAAAGATATGCTGGCATGGCCCCTGCAAACCATATTGCACCAGACCGTTTTAATAGATGCGACAACGATTGCATCCCTGCAGAATGAAATCAATGGCAAAATGATCGCGGAGCTGAGTAGGCATGCCGCCGCTGTACCATTGAAAGAAAAGGGTGAACTGGCTACCGACTGGCTTAATGGTCGCCGTACACCGGATGCCAACCAGTCGTTAAAAGGCGCTTTTACGGATCTCAATCTTGGCAGCAATGCACCCCGTATGTTTCGGGCCCTGGTGGAAGCTACCTGTTTTGGCGCAAGAAAAATAGTAGACCGGTTTAACAGTGAAGGGATACCCGTAAAGGGTCTTATCGGACTGGGTGGCGTAGCAAAGAAATCGCCCTTTATAATGCAGATGATGGCGGATGTAATGGACATGCCCATCCGCATCCACCGGTCAGAACAGACCTGTGCATTGGGTGCCGCCATGTTTGCGGCTACTGCAGCGGGCATCTATACTAAGGTAGAAGATGCCATGCAGGCAATAGGGCAGGGTTTTGATGCGGAATATCAACCCGACAAAAAAAATACGGTGATCTATAAAAAGCGATACGCAAAATATACGGAGCTGGGAAATTTTGTGGAGACCCGGGCGGGGGTTTGACCATCCGTTAGCCATTGTTTACTATATAGCAAAATAGGAAAATATAAGATGAATAAGTATCAACATATACAGGAGGCTGCCCACAAGGCGAATATGCAATTGCCTCAATTGAACCTGGTTTTGTTTACGTTTGGAAATGTTAGTGCGGTAGACAGAAGCTTGGGTGTATTCGCCATCAAGCCAAGCGGCGTGCCTTATGAGGAACTAACACCCGCCAGTATGGTGATAGTAGACTTTGACGGCAATACAGTGGAAGGCAGGTTACGCCCTTCTTCGGATACAAAAACCCATGCCGTTTTATACAAACACTGGGATAAGATCGGCGGTATCGCACATACCCATTCCACCTATGCAACCGCCTGGGCGCAATCGCAAAGAGACATACCCATTTTCGGTACCACACATGCAGATCACAATACAGTGGATATTCCCTGTGCGCCACCCATGAGCGATGAAATGATCAAAGGCAACTATGAACATGAAACAGGTTTCCAGATAATAAATTTTCTACAGGAGAAAGGCCTGCGTTACGAAGATGTTGAAATGATCCTGGTGGGCAATCATGCGCCTTTTACCTGGGGCAAAACACCCGAAAAAGCAGTTTACAACAGCGCCGTGCTGGAGACCATTGCACAAATGTCGTATTTAACCGAACAGATAAGAAACGATACGCCCCGGCTGAAAGACGCACTGATAAAAAAACATTTCGCGCGCAAACATGGGCCCGATTCTTATTATGGACAGGGTTTTTAGTCGGGCGTTTTTAGTCGGGACCGGGTATACTATAAAACAAAAAATGAAAAATTGAACATGATCAATCTTAAGAAACTGGAAGTCTGGTTTGTAACGGGCAGCCAGCATTTATATGGTGAAGAAACGCTTAAACAGGTAGCGGAACATGCACAGAAAATAGCCGCTTCACTGAACGACTCTCCGCAAATTCCCATTACCGTTATATGGAAGCCCACCGTGAAAACCGCCGAAGAGATTTACCATGTTTGCCAGGATGCCAATACCACCCCGGCCTGTATCGGCATCATCAGCTGGATGCATACCTTTTCGCCCGCCAAGATGTGGATCGGCGGTTTAAAGATCCTGCACAAGCCCATGCTCCACCTGCACACCCAGTTTAACCGCGATATCCCCTGGGCTACCATTGACATGGATTTTATGAACCTTAACCAGAGCGCACACGGCGACCGCGAGTTTGGTTTTATCATGAGCCGCATGCGACTGAACCGGAAAGTAGTGGCCGGCCACTGGCAGGATGTACAGGTGCTGGAACAAATCAACGGATGGTCCCGCACGGCTGCAGGTTGGTACGACTGGCAAGGCGCGCGGTTTGCCCGTTTTGGCGACAATATGCGCAATGTTGCCGTAACAGAAGGAGATAAAGTTGAAGCCGAGATCAAATTCGGTTATTCCGTGAATACCTATGGCATTGGAGACCTGGTAAAAGTGATCAATGAAACCAGCGATGCATCCATTGATAAACTGGTGGCTGAATATGCAGATCGTTATTCGCTTAGCCCACGGCTGGCAAAAGGCGGGGAACAACATGCTTCTTTACGCGAGGCGGCCCGGATTGAGATCGGCTTACAGGCTTTCCTGGAAGACGGCAATTTCAAAGGCTTTACAGATACGTTCGAGGATCTTCACGGTATGATGCAGCTGCCGGGCATAGCAGCGCAACGCCTGATGAACAAAGGTTACGGCTTTGCCGGCGAGGGCGACTGGAAAACGGCGGCCCTGGTGCGTGCGATGAAAGTAATGGGAAGTGGCTTGAAAGGCGGTAATTCATTTATGGAAGATTACACTTATCATTTTGACCCCAATAACGAACTGGTGCTGGGTTCACACATGCTGGAAATATGCGAATCCATTGCAAAAGGAAAACCCTCCTGCGAGGTACACCCGCTGGGCATTGGTGGTAAGGCCGATCCCGTAAGACTGGTATTTAATTCTGCGGCAGGCCCGGCCATTAACGCGTCTGTAATAGATATGGGCAACCGCTTTCGGTTACTGGTAAACGAGGTAGTAGCCGTAGACCCCATTCAGGGTTTGCCAAAACTGCCGGTAGCAAGGGTGTTGTGGAAACCCTACCCAGATATGAAGACCGGCTGTGCGGCCTGGATACTGGCCGGTGGCGCCCACCATACCTGTTACAGCCAGAACCTTACCGCCGAATATTTACAGGATTTTGCAGAAATAGCGGGCATAGAATATGTGCTGATTGGCAAGGACACCCATTTGTATGATTTTAAAAACCAATTACGATGGAATGAAGCTTATTACAAATAAATTCAAACAAAACTAATATCTTCATTCTTCTTTATTATTTTTTAAAAGCTTCGTATGAAACAAATTGATTTTTTCGTCTTCGCCATTTATTTCGTAATTGTTGCTGCTTATGGATACTGGATCTACCGGAAAAAGAGAATCGCGGGCGTAGCTGCCTCCCACGATTATTTCCTGGCGGAAGGATCGCTTACCTGGTGGGCCATCGGTGCATCACTGATTGCATCCAATATCTCCGCTGAACAATTTATTGGAATGAGTGGTGACGGCTTTTTTGCTGGTATCGCCGTGGCCGTCTACGAGTGGCTGGCTGCTATCGCCCTGATCATCATCGCCGTTTGGCTGATGCCCGTCTACCTGAAAAATAAGATATATACCATGCCGCAGTTCCTGAAGATGCGGTATAATGAAACCGTGAGCCTGATCATGACGATATTCTGGTTGTTCCTCTATGTGCTGGTTAACCTCACCTCCATCCTGTACCTGGGTGCCAAAGCCATTAACGGGTTGGCGGGCGGCGAATACCTGCACGTCATCATGCTGGGGCTCGCTTTCTTTGCGCTGCTTATAACCCTGGGAGGTATGCGCGTAATCGGTTATACCGACGTTATCCAAGTGCTGGTGCTTATCATTGGAGGTCTTGTTACCACGTATATTGCACTAACAACCGTGAGCGAGCGGTTTGGGCTTGGTACCAATGCAATGGCCGGGTTTAATCAACTGATGAAAGAAGCACCAGACCATTTTCACATGATCTTTAAAAAGCCAACCGCGGATTCCTCGCAATATGATATACAACGGTATGTGATCCTGCCCGGTATTGCCATGTATTTTGCGGGTCAGTGGATTGTTAACCTGAACTATTGGGGCTGCAACCAGTACATCACCCAGCGCGCGTTGGGCGCCAATCTTAAAACAGCCCGTACCGGTATCCTTTTTGCCGGTATCCTGAAAATATTCATGCCCATCATAGTTATGTTGCCAGGTATTGCCGCCTATGTGCTGTACAAAAATGGGCACCTGCCTTCCATGAGAGTAGTGGATCAAAATCATTTATCACAGGTAAAAGACGATGCATATGCCGCGGTACTGGGCTTCCTACCCACGGGTATCAAGGGTTTGTCGGTAGCCGCCTTAACCGCAGCCATTGTTGCCTCGCTGGCGGGCAAAGCCAATAGTATTTCCACCATTTTTACGCTGGATATCTATAAAAAATACATTAACCGGGAGGCAGATGAAAGAAAGACGGTTAACATCGGTCGACTGACCATTGTTGCCGCCATGGTATTTGGTATCCTGCTTACCTGGAACGATCTCCTGGGGATCGGTGGTGAAGGCGGTTTTACTTTTATCCAGAAATACACCGGCTTTATTAGTCCGGGTATACTGGCCATGTTTTTATTGGGAATGTTCTGGAAACGCACGA
This sequence comes from Bacteroidota bacterium, assembly GCA_040007355.1. GTDB lineage: Bacteria > Bacteroidota > Bacteroidia > Chitinophagales > Chitinophagaceae > JACMLD01. The sequence goes on from JBDTVE010000005.1 coordinate 9,297, forward strand.
CCGGCGCAGCAGCATTGGCCGGCATCATAACCGGGTTCCTGGTGTCTGTTATCTTTAATAATTATGCAGCTATATGGTTCGGACACGAAACGCCGTTTTATACCGCTTTTGAAATTATTAAAACCGTGAATAACCAGGAAGTACATACCTGGGAAATACCTTTCCTGATTACCATGGGATGGTCCTTTTTCTTAACGGTGCTGGTAATGATTGGGTTTAGCCTGGCCGGTCCTAAAATAAATCCCAAAGCCATTGTTCTTGAAAAAGGGATGTTCAAAGTTCAGCCTACCCATATTGTATTAATTGCAATGGCGCTGCTGATATTGTCGGCCATTTATGTACGGTTTTGGTAATCGTTAAATGCGTTTTTTTCCGCTATGAGTATTATCCAGTACAAAAATAACGACCGGTTTTTGCTGGCTATCGATTGTATTATTTTTGGTTTCGATGGCCGGCATTTGAAAGGCCTGTTTGTGAAAAGACGTTTTGAACCGCAAATTGACAAATGGTCGCTGATGGGTGGATTTGTCAGGGAAACAGAGAGCGTTACCGATGCCGCGGGTCGCATATTAAACGAACTGACGGGATTGTCGGACATTTATATGGAACAATTATTTTGTTTTGGCGATGCAAATCGCGACCCCGGTGGGCGGGTGGTTTCCCTAGCATATTTTGCACTTATAAAAATTGATGATTACAATGTTGGGCTGATGAAGACCCATAATGCTTATTGGTTTGAACTAAATAAGATACCAAAGCTCATTTTTGATCATAAACAAATGGTGAAACTGGCCAGGGAAAGACTGCAGCAGAAAGTCTCCAACCATCCTATTGGGTTTTCCCTGCTGGCCGATAAATTTACCCTGCCGCAATTACAAAGCTTGTATGAAACCATCTATGAAACCGCGCTCGACAAACGCAACTTTACCCGTAAGATATTGTCGCTGGGTATCCTGAACAAACTAAAGGAGAAAGAAAAAGAGTCCTCCAAAAAAGGCGCGTTCTATTATACGTTCGATAAGGCCAAATATAAAAAACTTGAAAACGAAGGACTCCGTTTTATATGAAATAATTGCTGGCAAAATGCACAGGAAGCGGGCTTATAATCAGGTTAGATGAAACAGGATGGATCATAATCCGGGTTCATGAACAATCCCCGGGGTTGATTCTGACGCCACCTATCATGTAATGGAAATGTACAATGTACACCAGGACGTAACCCTTATACCGGTTACGTTCAATGGCCCCGGTTTTGTACTAGCTCATGATTCACTGCCGGCCCTGTCTGTGTCTGCTTCAAATGATAAAAACAAGCTGGTGCACGTTTCACTGGTAAATATTGATCCCGTTAAAAACACCAGTATTTCCATCATCCTGAGCGGTAACCGCTTTTAAACAGGTTGCCGCTCGGATACGGGCGTCTGCACACCTGCAGGATTATAATCCTTTTGACAACCCCGATAAAATAAAACCGGTGGTATTTAATAGCGCACTAATTAAAGGTAATTCGCTGGAAGCAAAAATGCCGCCTGCTTCGGTGGTGGTGCTTGAATTAAAATAACCGTGCAGTATAACCGCACAATATGCCCGCCAACAGCTGGTTGTGTTACATTTGCTGATCGGGGTACGACCGGGTACGAGGAGGCATTCAATGAGGTTCACCGTTCTTCACAATATATAAACCATCAATAACCATGGACAGGATTTTTAAATGGGGTATTATAGGACCGGGCAGGATTGCACAAAAATTTGCGGCTGCCCTGGAAAACGTTCCCGGGGCAGCACTTCATGCAGTGGCTTCCCGGAATATGGATAAAGCAAAACAATTTGCCTTCGTCCATCATGCACCCTTGTTTTATGGAAGCTACGAGGAACTGGTCCGCAATCCCGCCATCGATGCAGTTTACATAGCAACACCCCATAGCTTTCACCATGCACACAGCCTTCTTTGCCTGCGCGAAAAAAAAGCTGTTTTATGCGAAAAGCCAATGTCGGTTAACCATGCCAGTACCACCGAAATGGTGCGCGTGGCCCGGGAGAATAAGGTGTTCCTGATGGAGGCCATGTGGACAAGATTTCTGCCGATCATTGATAAAACGATCCAGTTGATAAACGAGGGTACCGTGGGCACATTAAAATATGTGAACGCAGATTTTGGATTTGTAGCACCTTTTGATGCCGCGGGCAGGTTGTATAATATGGAACTTGGCGGCGGGTCATTATTGGATGTGGGCATCTATCCCTTGTTTCTTGTATTGCAACTGCTGGGTAAACCCGATGCAATAAAAGCGTTTGCCCAACTGGCACCCACCGGCGCAGATGAAACAGCCAGCGCGCTCCTATTTTATAAAAACGGCTGCATGGCTGGCATACAATCGTCTATTGTGGCACAAACCCCCATCATGGCTGAGATTACCGGTACCGAAGGCACCATTATTCTTGACAGACCCTGGTATAAAGGAACTTCGATACGGGTCAGAAAAAAAGATTTGATTACCGCAGATTTTTCATTGCCTTATGGTAGCAATGGTTTTGAATTCCAAATCCAAGAAGTACAGGAATGCCTTGAAAAGGGAGCCACTGAAAGCAGCCGGATGCCCCTTGATTTTAGTTTATTAATGAGCGAAACAATGGAAAAGATTTGTCGCGACTGCAATATCATGTATAAACTACACTAGCCCCCCTTACTAAACCTCAGTTGATTTTTTGTGCAAAAAGACGCAATACCGACGCAGTATATTCACGAAGTATTTAAAATATATTTATTCTTTTTTGAAGTTTTTTTCTGCAAAATAGTCATTCGCGAAAAAATCAATTGGCTGTGGCCTATCTAATTATATATAATTATAATGTGTAAACTATTGATTCAATGTATTTAGTCGAAGTTGTCTAAGTGTTTTGCTAATAGGTTTGGGGTAACAATTATTCATAACCTCAAAAAAACTGTCAGACTATGTTAGCAACTACAACAACAAAAAAAGCTGGTAAATATGTGAACAGCAAACACGTAGATTCTTTGTTAAGCAATTACAAAAAAGAACGTTGGGTGCAGAACACAAAGCATATCGGGAAAGAAGATTCCCTGAGCGTATGGTATAGTGTGGAAGAATTGCAGGAGTTTCTGGTAACGGCCAAACAAAACGGTGCAGATGGTATCAAAATGTATTTTGGGGTATACAAACCAGATACCGCCAAGGAAGAACGTTACGAAGACAGGCAGACAATCGTGATGGTAGCAGCCAAAACCAAGGTGCTGGAAAGCGGCACTTCAGTAGACAAAAGTATTTATATCAAGACAGATAAAGGTGTTGAAATCCTGGCTTACAATACAGGTCGTATCTGTCCACCTGCCTGCGGCGATGGAACCGGCAACCCTCCCCCTCCCAACACCGATACCAATGGTTTTGACTGGGATAATATGGGTATTATAATAGACCGCAAGGAAGAAGGCATGATTGTAATCTAGTTACGGGCATTTTCCATCTCAATAATATAAACCCTGCATTGGCAGGGTTTTTTTATACATTTACGGCTGCATCTGAATACCGCAGACTGAAATATGCCGTTTTATATTGTAATGATACTTATCAGTTTTTTGGCCAGTGTAATCGGATTACTTGCCGATAGGAACCGAGTCTCCATTTTAATAGCTTTTTCTTTCTTTTTATTGTTAAGCGCGTTTATTGAGATTATCGGATGGCGGATGTCGTCTAAATATTATAACACAATCGCACTTTATAACTTTTTTACCCTTTTTGAATTTATTTTTTATTTATTTTTTTTTCGGGCGGTGCTTACGGGCGGCAGAATAAGAAAGACAATCCTGGTGGTACTTGTAATATATACAGCCGCTGCGCTGACGGATATTTTTTTTATACAAAAAGGCGCTTTTCATACCTATACCTATGTGCTGGGTTGTATCATAATGGTTATATTTTCAATTGCGTATTTTTATTTCCTTTTCCGTTTCCCCGAAAAGGGGAGCCTGGCCAGGAACCCTTATTTCTGGATAGGAATAGCATTGATGTTTTACTATACCTGTACTTTTTCGCTTTACGGGCTGGAAAATTTTATAACCGAAAAGATGCGGTATTATAACCGGTTGTTGTTCCTGGTTTCAGATTTGTTGAATATTTCGCTGTATACTTTATTTAGCATTGGGTTTTTATGCAAAATCAATATTCGGAAGTTATCGGCGTCATCGTAGCAGGCATTTTTCTTGCCTTGCTGCTGGTAGGCTTTATTGTTACCATGTTGGTGGTGTACAAGAAAAGACAATACCAGCACCAGCAGGAACTACTGCATGCCCGGCTGGAAATACAGGAGAATATATTTAAAAATCTTTCCGAAGAAATACATGATAATATTGGGCAGGAATTGTCTGTCTTAAAACTTACGCTTTCTGTGATACCGGTTGCACCGGATGAGGAAACAGGCAGTTATATAAAAGAAAGCAGGAGTATGGTTAACCACATTATTTCCAGTGTATCCGATCTTTCTAAAAGCCTGCACACAGACCGCATTGTAAAGATCGGTATTATTGAAGCGGTCAAATTTGAACTGGAAAAGATAGAAAAGACGCGTTTGTTTAATACCTTCTTCACCTACACCGAAGAAGACTTTACCATTAATGCGGGAAATGAAATTTTTCTTTTCCGCATCATACAGGAGAGCCTGAACAATATAATAAAACATTCTAAAGCACAAAACATATGGGCAGAATTAATTTGCAGGAACAATACGATAATTTTTACATTTACAGACGATGGTGTAGGTTTTGACGTTAAGGAAGCAATGCAACGACCTTCTTCTAACAGGGGCATAGGACTCACGAGTATGGTGAACCGGGCAAAGCTTATCGGCGGACATCTCACCGTGTTAAGCCAGCCTGGTAAAGGCACCAAAACCGTTATTGAAATACCCGCTGTTATTATTGTTAGTAAACCCGCTTAAACCCAATAACTACCAGATTTCCATGCCCAGGAAGTATAAGATAGCAATAGCGGATGATCACATACTGGTAAGAAAGGCACTTACCAGGCTGGTCAACTCTTTTGAAGGGTACACCGTTTTTTTTGAGGTAGATAACGGCAATGAATTAAAAAGGCAAATAACGGAAACAGGGTTGCCGGATATCGTTTTAATGGATATCAATATGCCGAATGGTAATGGCTACGAAACCACCGCCTGGCTGCACCGAAACTATCCCCTGGTAAAAGTACTTGCGCTTTCCATGCTGAGCGATGAAGGCGTGATTATCAAGATCCTCAAACTGGGCGCCAAAGGGTATATCCTCAAGACCATGGAGCCCGAAGAATTGAAAAATGCAATGGATGCCGTTATGAAACATGATTTCTACCTCCCCGAAATCATTTCAGGAAAAGTGATCAGCGGACTGCAACACAATGTGGACCAGGAAAAAAAAGAAATTGTACTAAGCGAAAAAGAAAGAACCTTCCTGCAATTATTGTCGTCTGAAATGACCTATAAAGAAATTGCGGTTAAAATGGCGGTTAGTTCCCGGATGATAGACGGGTACAAATCGGCCCTTTGTGAACGGTTTTTGGTAAAAACCAGGGTAGGGCTGGTAATGTATGCCGTAAAAAACAAACTCATAGAATTCTCCGACCCGCTATAGTGACCACCCCATCTAGTGCATTGCACGGTTCATAAAAGTTTTACGGTAACCCGACGGGGTAATCGCTTTTACTTTCAGGAATTGCTTGTTAAAATTGGCCAGTGTATTAAAGCCGCTGTCGTAACAGATAGCGGCAATATTGTTTTGGGAATCTATCAGTTGTTTGCAGGCATAGCCCACCCTTACTTCATTCAGGAAATCGATATAGGTTTTCTTGGTGCATTTTTTAAAATAGCTGCAGAAAGCGGGCACACTCATGGATACGTTTTTTGCAACGGCTTGCAACGTTATCGGGTCCTGGAAATAATCAATGGTATACTGCAATATCTTGTCAATCCGCTCTTTGTTTCTGGCGCCGGGTGCTTTTATTTCCTGCGTAGAAAGGGTGCGGTAATCCTGTTGTTGCGCTAGCAGCTGCAGGCAGCGGCACAGCAAAATGATCCGGTGAAAACCGGTTGCCCGCTCCAGTTCCATTATATGCGGTGCCAGCTGCAGCCTGCCGGCCTCCTTTATTTTTAGGCCGTGAGTGGCCGTCTCAAACAGGTTTTTTATCAGCCTGCTTTCCGGCAGCTGCATCAATTGGCTGCCCCAGAAGTCTTCCTTAAACTGTACCACCACGGCGCTGGTAACCAGATCCCGCTCGGTTTTCTGAAATGTATGTGGCAGGTTGGAGCCAAGAAAAAAAATGTCACCGGGCTTAAAATCCCCTATATAATTACCAATATAACTGGCTCCTTCACCCGCTGTAAAAAGTATCAGCTCATATTCCGCATGCTGGTGCCAGGGCACTTCAAAATGCGGTGTGCTAAAGGTTTTCGCCAAAAACGACGTGTTTTCGGTCAGCGGCAATTTTTCAATCAGGGGTTTCACAACTAAACTATTTTAAGCAAAAATCTTTTATAAATTTATAATTTTTAATAAGATAGTTTCATTTTTTGAAAATAAAGTTGCA
>JBDTVE010000006.1:0-12257 GCA_040007355.1 Bacteroidota bacterium
GGTTTATCATTCAGGGTTAAATTCAGTAGGTTTGTTACTTTAAATTTTTGAAGTCATGAAGAAATATTTTGTAACGCTTTTTTTGCTGGTAGCCCTGGCATTTAAATCAATGGCCGATGAAGGCATGTGGTTGCCACTCTTGCTGGGACAGCAGGTGTATAATGATATGGTAAAACGAGGGTTGAAACTCACAAAAGACCAGTTGTATAGTATTAACAAATCTTCCATTAAAGATGCGGTCATCATATTCGGCAGTGGCTGCACCGGCGAAATGGTAAGCAATGAAGGATTGATTTTCACCAATCACCACTGCGGGTATGAGGCTGTGGCCAGCGCCAGTTCGGTAGAACACAATTACCTGCACGATGGCTTTTATGCCAAATCAAAACAGGAGGAAATACCAGCCTCGCTATCGGTGCAGTTCCTGTTAAAGATGGAAGATGTAACAAAAGAAGTGGATGCTGCCTTAACGGGGTTAACCGGCCTGGATCGCAGCAAAAAACAATCGGCCGTAATAGCAGAAATTAATCAACGATATTCAGACCCAGCGCAAAACACCGAAGCTAGGGTTAGCGCCCTGTTCAAAGGCAACCAGTTCCTGGTGTTTGTATACCAGCGTTACAACGATATACGGTTGGTAGGCGTTCCTGCCGAAAGCATTGGGAAATTTGGCGGCGACACAGATAACTGGGAATGGCCCCGCCACACGGGCGACTTCTCTGTTTTTCGGGTGTATATGAGCAAGGATGGAAAACCCGCCGCTTATTCCGCCAATAATATTCCATTCAAACCAAAATATTCATTGCCCGTTTCAATTAAAGGTTATAAAGACGGCGATTATGCCATGATCTACGGCTATCCGGGTAGTACCAACCGTTATGAAACATCCAATGGCATTAAACAGAAAGTGGATATAGACAATCCTTCGTTGGTGTATCTCCGTGCTATGCGACTGAAATATATGTTTGCGGAAATGAAAAAAGACCCGACCACCCGCCTGCAACTGGCACCCTCGTATGCCAGCATTGCCAATTACTGGAAATTTTATGATGGCGAAAGTAAACAACTGGTTAAATATGATGTATACGGGCAAAAAAAGACCGCAGAAGTAAAATTTCAGCAATGGGCAAACGGCAAACCGGAATACGAACACCTGCTGGACGATTGGCAGAAAGCCTATGCGGCGTGGAGACCGCTGAGCAGGCAACGCGTATACATGTATGAAGGGATTCTTGGCTCCCCGCTGCTGACCTATGCCGCTACTTTATTACAGGTGGAGGCTGCCATGGTAAAGCAGGGTGCTAGTTCCGCCGACATTAAAAACGCCATTGAATCTGCCGATCAGGAAAGAACGGCTTTTCTCAAGACTGAAAATAAGGCCTCCGACCAGAACATCGTGGCGGCGGCCTTAATGCTGTTTTATACGGATATAGATAAAAGCCAACATCCCATTTCTTTTTATGAGCGTATAAAAGGAAGCTATGGCGATCTGAAAGACGAGAACACCTATAAAAAATATGCGGCGGATATTTTTAAAAACACCCTGATATTCAACGATAGTAAATGGAAGGCCTTTGTTACAAACCCCGATGGAGTAACCCTGCAGGCCGATCCGGCCTTTGCGGTGGCCGCCAGCTTTATGAAAAACTGGCAGGGTAAATATTTACATACGTTCCAGGTTTTTAATACCGCCAACAACGAGCTGGGAAGATTATACCTCAAAGGCATCATGCAAATGGATACGGTAAAAGCAAAAAAAATGTACCCCGATGCTACATTCACCATGCGCGTTAGTTTTGGAAATGTAAAAAGCTATAATCCCCGCGACGCGGTGCATTATGATTATGAGTGCACCATGAAAGGCGTGCTGGAGAAATACGTTCCGGGTGACTACGAATTTGACCTGCCCGCCAATTTAATTGAAAAAGCAAGGGCAAAAGATTTTGGTCCGTATATCGACAAGCTCAAAAAAGATCTGGTGGTTTGTTTTATTACCACCACAGATATTACGGGTGGCAATTCTGGCAGTCCCGTGCTGGATGGCTCCGGTAACCTGATAGGATTGGCATTCGATGGTAACTATGAAGCGCTTAGCCATAAGATTGCGTTCGATAAAGACCTGAACCGCACCATCTGCGTGGACATACGTTATGTATTATGGTGTATTGATAAACTGGGAGGGGCTTCCAATATCATCAAAGAATTGAAACTGGTGCAATAGACAGTCTGTTGGTTCAAAAAACGCTTTATGAAAACAGTCTGGGTGATTTTAAAAATTGTCGTTATTATTTACGTACTTGTATGCGCGGTGTTATATTTTTTACAGGAGCGACTCATTTTTTTTCCTGCAAAGCTTCCAGCCGGTTACCGGTTTTCATTCCAGGGGAATTTTGAGGAATGGAACCTGTTGACCAAAGACCAAACCCATTTAAACGGAGTCTTGTTTAAGGCAGACAGCCCGCGGGGTCTTATATTCTATTTGCATGGAAATGCCGGTTCCCTTGAATCCTGGGGACAAATTGCAAAAACATATACCGATCTGCACTATGATCTTCTTATCCCTGACTATCGGGGCTATGGAAAAAGCGGGGGACATATAAACAGCGAAAAGAAATTCTATGAAGACATGCAGTTGATGTATGATAGGGCAAAACAACAATATGAAGAACACAGGATATTTGTGTTGGGTTACTCAATTGGTACCGCCGCTGCCGCAAAACTTGCATCGGTTAACCATCCCCATTTACTAATTCTGCAGGCGCCCTATTTTAATCTTACCGATATGATGCGAAGCCATTTTCCCATGGTGCCCGCCTTTATGCTGAAATACAGGTTTGAAACAAATGTTTTTTTGTCAGCCTGCAAAATGCCGGTGGTTATTTTTCATGGGGATAATGATGAGGTCATTTATTATGGGTCTTCCCTCAAACTAAAAAAATTATTCAAACCTGCAGATACGTTGATTACGTTGAATGGACAGGCGCATAATGGCATGAGTGATAACCCTGCTTATCTTGTTGCATTGCAACAAGTGCTTAGTCAGTAGCAAGCCAGCCCGGCAGGTAATTATTGCCGGACCGGCCACCATTGTTTATTTATTGTTCTGCATGGTCAATTTAGTCTGGCCACATCCGGGTTTGTTATAAACCAGAGTTTGCCCACACCCTCACCTTTTGCCGAGCCTCTTGTAAATCCATCCGGGTTATAATAGTAAAGCGGCCGGCCCTTATAGGTAGATTGAAGTCGGGTGGTTCCGCCGGCGCCATCGGTACGGGTAATGGAACCAAAATCTGTTTTATTTAACAGCGAGGGCAGCACGGTATTGGGCGTATAAAACACCGGCCAGGTAGTGATACAGGCGCCTGTACAATTACCGGGCAATGTACCGGGGTTCAGCGAGTCTTTTACAAAATAATAGAGCGTATTGCCCGCGCTGTCAACCAGGAATTCTTTGGTCGTACTATCAGTGGTACCGGCTTCGCCCACTTTTTTATCGCCCAGCAAAATGGAATAATCGGTTTTTACCACAAACCAGGTATTGCCTACTTTTTCGCCTTCTTTTGCACCGGCTGCTTCTCTTGCATTATTGCCACTGGCGTTTTTTGGTGCATAATAATACAAGGGCCATCCTTTGTAAGCTGTTTGCTTATCCCCGCTGGTAGCCGTTATTGTTGTAAAGTCGCTTGCTGTTAACCCCGTACCCAGGGTGGCAGTACTCAGCAGGGAATCATAGAAGGCGGGCCATACTGCCAGGCAACCGCCGGCGCATTTACTCGCCCCCTCAACATCCAGTGCAAAGAAATAAAGGGTAAAGCCCTTTGAGTCGGTTAGGTAAGTGCCAAGTTCGGGGTCAAACGCCAGTTGAACGGATGCAATTTTATCCGTCGTTTTGCTTTTGGAACAACTTTTGAAAAAGATTGACAATGAGGACAAGATTAGTAGTGGTGCTACATAGAACGATAACCTGAAAAAAGACAGTTGCTTCTTCATACAAAAAATTTTATGATTTAATAATTACAGGGCCGCGGTAATGCCGGCTCCTCCGGCAACCAATGGCTGGCTGCTGGTTATTCATAGGTGACAGGCTTTGTTTAGGGAAAAGACAGCAGGTATTTTTACCGTACGCACAATGTGTAAAAAGGGATGCCTGCAAGGAAAATATTTAATCAATATTTTTAACGGGCTTTTAATAAGGCTGAAAATATAATTGCCCTGTCGGCGTTAACAGAATACGTATTCAGGTGGCAGGGAACGGTGAATACCCGCATGATTATTGTTTGGCAAGACTGGTTGCACGCCACAACGGTTCGCTGTAAAATTTGTACAATGAAGCATTTATTTTATTTATTATCTGGCCTGGTTGCTGCAGGTATTATATTGTCCTCCTGCAAAAAATTTTCAACACCGCCGACCGTAGCTTTTTCTACGCCATTGCAAGCGCTTATCAACAGCGATACCAGCTTATCCGTTTTTTACGCGGTTGTAAAAAAAGCAGGCGAAGATTCATTGTATGGAGGCACCCGTGCGGTAACGGTATTAATACCAACCAATGCGGCTTTTGCTGCCGTTGGTATTACTGCAGCCACTATTGATGCCATGCCGGCAAATGCAGCCGACTCACTGCTGCGGTACCATTTTATTCCTGATACTCTTAGCCTGGCACCCGGTTCTTACCAGGCCTATAACAGCCTGCTACGGGTGCCTGTTTATGGCTATGGCAACCCAGACAGTCTCGGTAATTATTTTAATGGAAGCCTGGCTGGGTTTCAAAAGCTGCCGGGCAGTAATGCTACGGTCTATGAATTGAGCGCACCGCTGCAGATCCCTGCGGCTTCGCTGGCCAGCATGCTTGCCTCCGATACCTCGCTCAGTTATTTTTCGGAAGCGTTGAAACATGCCAGTCTTGACCCCGCTACAGTCACCGGCTGGATTACCCTGCTGGCGCCCGATAATGCGGCGTTCAGGGCCGCAGGTTATGCTACACTGGCAGATATAGATAACGCGGATACAAATACGCTCTCCAATATTTTACAATACCATATGCTGCCGCAACAATATTTCAGCAATGGTTTTACCGGCCTGGAAACAGTGATGTCTTTACAGGGAACTGTTATACAACTTAGCTTTAACAACGGGCTGGTTCAGTTTACGGGAACCGGCAATTCCATGGCCGCGGGTATTACCAGGTATAACAGGATTGCAGGTGATCATATTATTGTACAAAATATAAATGGCGTATTGATGCCCTGATGGCGAGCCCATGAAATAGCTAAGCAGGTCTTATTTTTTTTTTGGGCTATTGTCTTTCCAGTTCCATAAATGCAGGCAGGCAAAGGTTCGGTAGGGACTCCATTTTTTTGATATGCGCAGCATGTCTTCCCTAAGTTTTTTTTTATCTGAATTGTCCAGTTTATACAATTTAATCATGGCGTTTTGAATACCCAGGTCGTCCACGGCAAAAACATCTTCGCGGCCCAGGACAAACATCAGCAACATTTCGGTTGTCCAGCGGCCCACCCCTTTTATCTGAATTAAATACTGGGTTATTTCTTCATTGCTCATTTTCTGCAGTTGTTTCCATTCCATTCCCTGTTCCAGGGTAAACCGCGCCACGTTCTGTATATAACCTGCCTTGGCGTTGGAAAGCCCAATGCCGCGCAGGGTGGCAACAGGGGTTTCTATGATCTGTTCGGGTGTAGGATGTTTTTCATATAATGCGAGAAAGCGTTTCCAGATGGTGCCCGCTACTTTTACGGAGAGTTGCTGGCTCATGATGGAGCCGCACAGGCGCAGGTATACTTTTTTCTCCTGTTTTAATACAAAAGGTTCCCTGTCTTCCAGCAGCTTCTTTAGTTTTTTGTCCCTGGCAAGGTGTTCAATATATGGCATGAGTGGGAAATATTATGGCTTTACATACCGGTATACATAACCACCGGCACCGGTTGCCCAGCCATGATCCTGGTCTGTAAAATGAATTTCGTATAAAATGCTTTTATGCAAGCTGCACAACTGGTTCTATGTTTTACCGCCGTTTGCGGTTGAATAGATCTGGTTACCCGAAAGCACATACCCGTTATTGGCATCAAAAAAACTAATATCCCCGTAGGATAATGTACTTATTGCCAGCACCTGTAAGGTAGTTCCTCCATCAATGGTCCCGTACAGAAACGGCCCGGCTATCCATCCATGCAATGAATCGGTAAACTGGATGGCATAGTCGACCGGTTCAACCCCCCGCCAATAGCAGTAAAAGACGCACCTCCATTCAAGGGTTTAAACTGGTAGGAGCCGGTTAGCCATTCCTGGTTGGGGTTGAGGAAAAATATTGCATGTGCTGCAATATCATTTAGAGGCTGAAGGGTTACGCCGCCATCACTTGTTCTGTACACTTTTCCATCGTAGGTGGTTATATAACCGTTATTGGCGTCAAAAAACTGCACGTCGTTGGTAGCGGCGTTCTGTATTTTCTGCCAGCTGGCGCCCCCGTCTCTTGTTCTTAACAAACTTTGACCCGTTACCCAGCCATTATTGGCATCCAAAAAAAAAAATTGATAAATACCTGGTTTAGGGAGTCAAGTATAATTTTTTGCCAGCTAAGACCGCCATCGGTAGATTTGCTGAGATAATTTTCGCCGCAAAAAAAACCCGTTTGGCTATTGACAAAAAACCCGTCTACAAAATTAAGTGTACTGTCTACCAAAACTCTTTGCCAGCCTGCTCCCAGGGTATCTGGCTGCGGGGGCTGCGAGGCCGGCGGAGTGCTATCATCATTGTGCTTGGAACAGGAGAAAATGTAAACAGATGTTACCAGGATTACTAAGATCAGTTTTAACCTATAGTTCATAAGGCCATATTAAACAATGAAGGTATCATTTTTGGCCACAAAGACGAATGAAAAAGGAAATTATTGTTACAACAGACGGCTCTCACAGCATTGCTATACCAGAGATGGGTGTTACCTATCATTCTTTACACGGAGCCATACAGGAATCCGAGCATGTATTTATTGAAGCGGGCCTGCAGTATATTATTAAAGACGGCAAGCGGCCAACTGAAATTTCAATACTGGAGCTGGGTTTTGGAACCGGGTTGAATGCACTGCTGACCCTGGCAGCAGCAGAAAAAAACCGGCAAAATATATATTACGAGACCATTGAGCCCAACCCGCTTGAGCAGGAGCTGTTTAATGCCCTAAATTATTGTAGCCAGCTGCAACCTCCGGGGCTGCAACCCCTGTTCAACCGCCTGCATGAATGTGCATGGGATACCGATATTGCACTAACGCCCTGGTTTCATTTTAAAAAAAGCAGGACCGGGTTTGCAGGGTTTTCAACCGAACGGGTTTTCAACCTTATTTATTTTGATGCATTTGCACCAGATATTCAACCGGAGTTGTGGACCGTTACCGTTTTTAAAAAATTATACGACAACATGCTGCCGGGCGCGGTGTTAACCACCTATTGTTCAAAGTCTATTGTGCGCAGGGCAATGGCCGAAGCTGGGTTTGTGGTTGAAAAAATTCCCGGGCCGCCGCACAAAAGGGAGATGGTAAGAGCGGTTAAGCGATAGCGGTAGTCGCATTAGTTGAATGAAACGCTGATATTCCCGTCTTTTTCGTCCTTTAAAAGTATGCCCAGGCTGGCCAGCTGGTTGCGAATGGCATCACTGGTAGCATAGTCTTTTTTTGCCTTGGCGTCTTTGCGCATGTCCACCAGCAACTGCACAACGCCGTTCAGTTTACCGTCATCCTGCTGTAGTTCGCTTTTTAGACCCAACACATGCTCCAGGTAGTTTTTGAAATAGGCTTGCAGTGAATGGGCCGTTTGCCCGCTCAGCGCCGATATCGATATAAGCCCGTCCTTTAATGAGTTGATAACCGGCACCAGTTCAAACATATTGGCCAAAACCCTGGCTGTGTTAAAATCATCGTTCATAAAATCATCCATTTCGGCCAGCAATTTTATGCAGGATGCCTCCAGGTTTTTATCTGCTGCGGGTGCATCGCCCTCAAAAGAAAATTTTTGCACGGTCTCATAGGCATCCCACAAGCGTTTAAATCCTTTTTCCGCTGCTTGTAGCGCTTCGTTGCTAAAATCAAGCGTGCTGCGGTAATGTGTCTGCATCATAAAAAACCGGACGGTCATGGGCGAATACGATTTTTCCAGTAAAGGATGGTTGCCGGTAAACAACTGCTCCGGCAAAAAACCGTTTCCGGCACTTTTACTCATGCGGGTACCGTTTACCGTTAGCATATTGGTATGTATCCAGTACCGGGCAGGGTTTACATGGTTACAGGCCTGTGATTGCGCAATTTCATTGGTATGATGGGTGGCCGCCAGGTCCATACCACCGCCGTGTATGTCAAATTCTTTTCCCAGGTATTTGTTACTCATGGCAGAGCATTCTATATGCCAGCCGGGAAAACCCATACCCCAGGGGGAAGGCCATTGCATCAGGTGTTCGGGCCGGGCCTTTATCCACAACGCAAAATCAAGGCGCCCTTTTTTTTCATCCTGCCCGCCGAGTTCGCGGGTATTTTCCAACAGGTCTTCCAGCCGGCGGTTGGTAAGTATGCCATAGGGTTGCTCCTGGTTATATTTTTCTACATCAAAATATACGGTTCCGTTTACTTCATAGGCAAATCCGTTTTTCAGAATTTGTTTTACCATTTCTATCTGTTCTGCTATATGGCCGGTGGCAGTAGGCTCTATACTCGGTGGCAGTGTATTAAAAAGCTCCATTACCTTGTGGAAACCCAGTGTGTACCGCTGAACAATTTCCATGGGTTCCAGTTGTTCAAGTCTTGCTTTTTTTGAAAATTTGTCATCGCCTTCATCCATATCGCCTTCCAGGTGACCGGCGTCGGTAATATTGCGCACATACCTTACTTTATAGCCAAGGTGCAGCAGGTAGCGGTAGATCATATCAAAGGAGATAAAAGTGCGGCAATTGCCCAGATGCACATCGCTGTAAACAGTAGGGCCGCATACATAGATACCCACATGCCCGGGTGTTAGTGGAATAAAGACCTCTTTTTTGCGGCTATATGAATTATAGATCGATAACTGAGACATAATGTTTTTTTAGTTCAGCAAGGTGACGAAAATAGTGTATGTTTTTTATTTGCGTGTTGCTTAGTTCGCAGTTACTGGCAAAGAACCGGCGCTGTTCGCTATAAGCCAAACGAATCAGTTCCCTGGTAATATAAAATCGGCAACCAGCGGGTAGTGATCCGAGTAATATAATTTTGTTTTTTTGAACTGGGAAACCCTCAGCTTTTTGTCTGCCAGGATAAAATCAATCCGGAGCGTGGGTGATAAAGAAGCAAAAGTTCTGCCGATGCCAAAACCACTTTTAAGAAACGCATCGTTGTAATCACCTTTAATTTTAAAATAGGTAAATGAATTGGGTATATCGTTAAAATCCCCGCATAGGATGACCGGGTAAGGGCTATCGTCCATTTCCCGCCGAACCAGCTCGGCCTGTTTACTGCGCAGCGAATAGGCCTGTCTGAATTTTTTTAATACGCCTTTAGATTTATTAACAGCATCGTTCTCGCCTTTAGCAATGGTTTGTATGGCGCTGTAATCGTTGCCATCGAAACGAAGTGATTGCAGATGAGTGGCAAAGATCCGGATGCGCTGCCCGTTTACCTCAATATCGGTATGGATAAGACTTTCCGCGGCCTTCAATGAATCGGGGCCGGAGAAGCGCAACCGCAGGGTATCCAGCATAGGATATTTTGAAAAGATAATTACACCGTGCTCGTATACACCATCCCATCTTCTGTGATCGCGGGCAAAAAAATAGTAGGGATATTTCAGGGTATCAGTAAAATAAGGAATGTTTTCGTCAAATTCACGGGGGTTATTGGATTCCAGGAATTCTTCCATACACACAACATCTGGGTTCATTTTTTGTATGAATTCAAGGATGGGTTTCCGAAAGCTTCCACCCGGTCTTTTGGGGTTCATCTGGTCCATTCTGGAGACATTCCATTGCATTACTCTCAAGCTCCCTGCCGGTTTCGCGGTGCCAAAGTTGGAAAACAAATGAAATCCAAATAAGACATGTACCTGTGACCAACCCAGCAGCAGGGCTGTTATAGAAAGAAAGGCCCAGCGCGATTTAAAAAACCACCAGAAAAAAATAAATGCCAGCAATACCGCTACAATAAATGGAAAACCAACACCCAGCACGGCAATATACCAATACCGGCCCGGGTTCAGGAAACCGGTACAGCATACCAGCAGGAAAGTAATGACTGCTGCAATATTAATTACTATAAAGAATTTTTTTGAAACCTTTCTTAAAAGACGGGTCATGCCTAAAATTACAAATCATCTGTAGACGACGCACGCCGGAGTATATCTTTTTCTTCGTCTGTGAGGAGGTGGTAGCCTTCCATGTTTATTTTGTCCAGAATCTCGTCAATACGCTTTTGGGTTACGTTCGGGATTCTGTTATAGGGATGCGTACCACGCACTTTGTAAAAGAACTCATCCCGGGCATTGTTGGTCCTTGCTTTCTTATTGGGATTGAAGAGGTTGTTGAACCAGTCGAAAAAATTGTTCATGCCCACGCTCCAGTCTCGGCCCTTGCGAAGCTGGTAAATAAATATAAAACCGGTTGCGCCGCCTGCAATATGGGCCAGGTATTTGCCCGGGTCGCCCAGGCGAACGGATACAAAATCTACAATTACAAATACAAGTGTTACTATCCAAAGCGGGATACCGCCATTGATCATCGGGAAAAAACGGTAGTCGGGTTTTACTGTGGTGGTTGCCACAGCCACGGCCATAATGGCTGCATTGGACCCAAACAGGGTAGCCACCGGTATAGAGGGTTGCAGTTTTGGTATAAGATAATAAGATGCCACGTAAAACAGCGCGCCTGCCAAGCCACCATAGAGATATATGGGGATAAGCCGTTTATTGCCAGTCAGGTCCTGTAACACATATCCAAAAACCCATAGCCAGAACATGGCGGGTAAAACAGCCCATACATCGTCGTGGATAAACATACCGGTAATGAGGGTCCAGGGCCGGCCACCCAATTTGCTGATGTCTGCAGGAAGCGTAAACCAGTTAAAAATATTGGAATAATACGCTTCGGGGTTCAGATCTGAAATCTGGTAGATGACATACATGGATTTTAAAAGAACAAAAACCATTGCGTTGATGGCAAACAACATTACCAGGCTGTTATTGCTCTGGCCCAGTAGGATTCTACTTGTTTTTTCTTCCTTTACTTTCATATCCCTGAATTACTGGCGTGAATATGCTTCTATTACAAAGCAGGGGGCGCTAAAGTTTAAATTTTTAAAAAATCAATAGAATTTTTTCCGGTTGGTTTTGTTCCAGATAATTACAATGATCAACCCCGCCAGTGCGCCACCCAGATGGGCCCAATGCGCAACATTATCACCCTGTTGGGGGGCAATGCTTCCAAATATATCCAAAGCCATTAAACCGGGTATCACGTATTTTGCTTTTACCGGTATGGGGATAAACATGAGAAACAGTTCCGTATTCGGAAATAAATAGGCAAAAGCGGCCATCAGTCCCATGATGGCTCCCGAAGCCCCCAGGGCCACTCCGTTCGGTTGCATGATCAATTGCGCGATGCCGGCAAATATCCCGCATAAAAGATAAAAAGTCAGAAACCGCTTATTCCCCCAAAAGTTTTCCAGGATGCTGCCAAACATCCATAAGGTAAACATGTTAAAAAGAATATGGGTCACACCGCCGTGCATGAACTGATAGGTTATCAGTTGCCAAACCTTAAAATAAGGCGTTCCAATGGGCCACAGCGCTCCCCAGTTCTCCAGTTGAATGCCTTGTTGTTTAAAAACATATTGGGCCAAAAAAACCAACCCGTTCAGAATTAATAAGTTCTTTACTACAGGGGGTACCGATCCAAAGCCCATACCGCCCGACCCACGATTCGCCATGTTTAATTTTTTTGATTCTTTGAATGCCGCGAAGGTAAACCAGTACCCTCTACATGCTTTGAAATAATTTGTAAATTACTGTAAAAAAAACTGCATCCCCAACCACCATGCAGGAGATATTTGGGTTGGATACCGCTTGCAAATGCTATTGACAAGGGGTTTGAAAACCTGTTTTGTGGCTTACCGTTGGGAAAGGTACCCGGCGTACCCTGCGCGGCTAAAGAAAACGGATATTTATTTGTGGTGCTAAACCTTAAAATACGCTTCCAGCTCCGGCAATGTATCCTGGTTGGTGTTTAGATCC
>JBDTVE010000007.1:0-18620 GCA_040007355.1 Bacteroidota bacterium
AATAAGTATTACCTGATTTCCGGTAATAAGAACTGTCCTTGCTCACACCGTCGGTATTGGTAAAGATATTATAGGTCTTACCACCCAATTGTGTTGTATTGCCCGTACTAAATGTATAAAGGGTATCATCTGCCGAGCTGTTCTGGTACAAATAACTCCAGTTGGAATTGGGGGTCACCGGAAAATAATCACCCGTAGCCTGTGGATCCGAAAAATCAATCTGCACTTTTACACAACCGTTTTTTACAACGGTTATCATGCCCGTAATGGAATCTGTACCGCATTTCGCCACCATGGGATAAGTACCTACCGGCAGTTTTATGCTAAAAGTGCCGGGTGGATCGCAGGTAGTAGGCGGCGAGGCGATGAACCGTGTTATCTGGCCGTTTTTACCGCCTACCGAAACGTTGATGGCGTTGATGGGAGTTGTACTGGTACCCCCGCCACAACCCGCTTTGCTCCATAATACCACCTGCCCGCTATCAGTAGAAGCAGGAGGAACCGGGGTATTTGATTTAAAGACGGCCGAAAACTTACCTTCAACAATGTTCTTATCCACACTGGCGGTGTCAAAGGCCTTACCGCGAAAACTGCCGGTAATACCCGTACTGTCAAGTTTGGTAATGATTATAGTAAAAGAATCCACCAGGGTTTGGTGGGTCTGGTATAACAATACGCCGCTGCGCATGTAGGCAAACAGGCAATAGGGTATTTTATAGGTACCGGGCTTTAAATCGACAGCGAATATTTCCAATGCTATTTCATCCCTATTATCACTTGAATGGCCTCTTATACTCAGAATTTTGGAATTATTGGGCAGGGTGTCTACGGCAACGGTATCAATGGGCCCTTTAAACTGTACGGTGCCTTCCGTAAATGACCACTGAGCAGACGCGCTGTTGGTAACCGTATTATTTTCAACGCTGTATTCTTTCTGGCAGGAAAAAATCGCACAGCTTATGGTGAGCAGAATCAGTAGAGGTTGTAAATGCTTCATTTTGATGGGTTTGTTTTTATATGGCCGGACCTGCGGAGCAAACTTAGCAGGAAATGATCATTTTGAGGCCATTCTTTTCTTTTTTATACGAAGCGATTTCAATAACGGTTGGTAAATAATATACCGCCCGTGCAGCGTGGATTAAGATACCTGCATATTGTCGTTTACCGGGGAATTGGTTTCCACTACAGCATGCTGGTTATTGTCTTCTTTTTTAAAGAACCGGCGCTGGAAAACCAGAATGGTAATCACACCGGTGGAAATTGCCGCATCTGCTATATTAAAAACAGGACTAAAAAAAGTAAACCTTTCGCCTCCCATAAAAGGTATCCAGGCGGGTAACAGCCTGTCTTTTATGATCGGGAAATAGAGCATATCCACCACTTTACCATGTAAAAAACCGGCATATCCTTTTGGGGGAAACAGTTGCGCCACATGAAAGCGGGTGCTTTCGTCGAAAATGAGTCCGTAGAACATGCTGTCTATTAAATTGCCCAGGGCTCCGGCAAAGATCAATGCCGCACAGATGATAAAGCCGCGGTGGTATTTTTTTTGAATAAAGCTGCGCAGTATAAAAACACCCGCCACTACTGCCACCAGCCGGAAAAGGGTAAGTATCATTTTGCCCCAGTTGCCGCCCAGTTCCCAACCCCAGGCCATGCCGGAGTTTTCTACAAAGTATACCTGGAACCAGTTGCCGCCCAGGGGCCGCAGCCCGCGGTCATAAGACGTAAGCATGGCATGATACTGATCCCAGTCTTCGCTCAGGGGCATATGCGTTTTCACCCAGAATTTAAGCGCTTGATCTATAATAAGAATGAGCAGGATCAACAAAACAATATTTCTTCCCTTCACCGGTTGTCTTTTATTGGCAAATATAATGGTTTAATAGGCAGCTGCCGGGCCATCCAGCAAAGTGGGTGTTAAAATATGGGTTCATTTTTTAACCCGGTCCAGGAATATATTCAGCGCTGCTGTAACCCCTTCCGAAAAGTATTTCTTCTCCAGGATGGCTTCAACGAAGACAGTCACCCAACCGGCTCTTATTCTTCAAAATACACGCGTTTTACCCGCTGTGATATGCCGGCCATTATTTCGTAGGGGATGGTTTGCGCCCAGGTTGCCACCTTACGTACAGACAATTGCCTGCCAAATACAATTACCTCATCACCTTCTTCAACGGGCCCGGCGTCTGTTACATCAAGCATGGTCATATCCATATTTATATTGCCAATAACAGGCGATTGCCGGCCATTTACCAGCATATGGCCAAGACCGTTGCTTAGTCTTCGGGGATAACCATCGGCATACCCTAGTCTTACCGTTGCTATAAGGCTGTCCCGGTCTGCAATTCCCTTGCGGCCATAGCCAACCGTTTCCCCCTTCTTCACCTGTTTTACCTGTGCAACTGTGGTCTTCAGTGTGGAAACCTCCCTGAGGTCCAATGCGTGTGTACCGGCACTGCCAATACCATACAGGCCAATGCCCAGTCTTACCATATCCAATTGCAGTAGTGGATGCCGCACAATGGCGGCGGAATTAGCTATATGTCTCAGAAACGGATAGGCAATCTTTTTTTGGAGGATGGCGGTAGCGGCAAAATATTTCTCGGCCTGTTTCTGCGTAAATGTATCCTCCCCGGGGTCTTCACTGGCCACCAGGTGCGTAAACACAGATTGTATTTTACAATTGCCCGATGCCAGCCGGTCTGCCAGCTGGTCCATATCTTCCGGGTTAAAACCAAGCCGGTTCATACCTGTTTCCAGTTCTATGTGCACCGGAAACAGTTGCAGGCCTTCGGTTTTCAAAAAGGCTTCCAATAAATGCAGCATGCCAAACGACCAGATAACCGGTTCCAGGTTAAACTGGACCAGGGAATCAAAGGTGTTGACCGCCGGGTTCATCACCATAATGGGTAAGCTGATGCCGGCTTTGCGCAGTTCCACGCCCTCATCTGTATAGGCCACGGCCAGCCAGTCTACCTTATGAAATTCCAGCAGGCTGGCAATCTCATAGGAGCCGCTGCCGTAAGAAGAGGCTTTTACCATTGCCATTACCCGGGTGGCGGGTTTCAGCACCTGTTGATATTGCCGCAGGTTGTGCAGCATATCGCTTAAATTTATTTCCAGCACCGTTTGGTGTACCTGCTGCTCCAGCAGGGGGAGCAACTGCTCAAATGCGAACACCCGGGCGCCTTTCAGCAGGATGGTCTCATGCTGGAACTTTATATGAAAAAAGTCTTTTTTGAAGGCATGGGTGTTTTCATAGAAGCCGGTTTCCAGGCAGGGTATGGATTCAAAAAATTTTTTGTGTCGAAGCAGTTGGGGGCCGATGCCGATAAAACGGTTGATTTTTTTTTCGGTCAGCACCGCTGCAACCAACTGGTACAATTCATTTTCACTTTTCCCGCTTTCCAGGATATCAGAGAGTATGATCGTTTTGCGTGCATGCTGCGGTTGCCTGGCCAGGAAATCAAGGGCAATGTTGAGTGAACTAAGGTCGGCGGAATAGCTGTCGTTGATAATTGAGCAGTTATTGATTCCTTTTTTCAGCTCAAGGCGCATGGCTATGGGCGATAGTTTTTGTATGGCTTCCTGTATGGTGCGATGATCCAGGCCCAGGTAGAGCAGGGTACAATAACAGGTCAGTACGTTTTCCAGCGAGGCATCATCTGTAAAAGGGATCGTAAACGAAACCTCCGTTTCGTTGTAGATAGCCGTTATATAAGTCCGGGTATCATCTTTTATCAAAGAAATAATACGGAATGCCGCTTCCGTTTTGGTACTCCAGGCAAACACCTGCAGTTTGTCGCCCGGTTTGTTACGCAGGTGTTGAACCAGTTCTGCTACCGCCTCATTTATTTCCGGGTAATCGCTGCAGTAAATCAGGGTATCGGCATGTTTGAATAATTGTATTTTTTCCCTTACTTTTTGCCGCAGGTTTAAAAACCCTTCGCTGTGTGCCTCGCCAATATTGGTAAATATGCCAATGGTGGGTTGTATTATTTTTTCCAGTTTGTCCATTTCGCCTGTTTGCGAAATACCTGCTTCAAACAAGCCCAGCGTGTATTGGTTGTTCATCTGCCATACGCTCAGCGGAACGCCGGTTTGGGAATTATAACTTTTGGGGCTGCGCACAATAGTATACCGGTCTTCCAGCAACTGGTTCAGCCATTCTTTTACAATGGTTTTGCCATTGCTTCCGGTAATGCCAATGACGGGGAACGCAAATTGCTTACGGTGATAGGCCGCCAGTTGTTGCAGGGCCTGCAGCGTATCATTCACCAGTATACTGTTCGCATCCTGCGGCAGGTCAAGATCGTCTTCCCGGGAAACAATAAAGTTCCGGACGCCTTTGTCATACGCTTCCGTCAAAAAATGATGGCCATCTCGCCGCGGCCCCTGCAAGGCAAAAAAAAGGGAACTGGCCGGGAACAACACTTTCCTGCTATCGGGCAACAGGTATTCAATATTGGCAGAAGCAACCTGCTGCAGCCACCGGCCTTTTACAATGCTACATATTTGTTCAATGCTGTACACAAAAAGAAATTAAAACATACCGTATTTGCTGCGGCATGCGGTATTATTCCGGTTCATTGTCCTTTTCCGCTGTTTGCACTGAATAAAGAATAGCGCCCACCAGGCAAACCACGATAACGAGTAAAGAAATATAAACAGGTGTA
This sequence comes from Bacteroidota bacterium, assembly GCA_040007355.1. Classification (GTDB taxonomy): domain Bacteria; phylum Bacteroidota; class Bacteroidia; order Chitinophagales; family Chitinophagaceae; genus JACMLD01. The sequence continues at coordinate 4,680 of JBDTVE010000007.1, forward strand.
TGGATATCAATATATTTTATTTCCGCCAGCATCTTAAGCCCGATAAATATCAGCACAATGGCAATGCCCTGCTGCAGGTGGCTGAACTTATCCACCGCACCCTTCAGCAGGAAAAATAAAGACCGCAGACCCAGTACCGCAAATATATTGGAAGTATAAATAACCAGCCTGTCCTGTGAAATAGCAAACACCGCGGGTATGGAATCCAGCGCAAACAGCACGTCGATGGTGGCCAGCATAACAATCACCACAAAAATTTTTGTATAAAACCGTTTCCCGTTTTTGACAAGGGTTACGTGAAGACCGCTTTCTTCCGTGGTAAGCGGGAAGGCTTTTTTTAATACCCGGTAGATACGGTTGTTTTCCAAATCAACCTCTTCCTCCTTTTTTGCGCCAAACATTTTTATACCGGTAAATACCAGTATCACGCCAAAAATATACAGTATCCAGTTGAACCGCTCCACCAGTTCTATCCCTATGGAAATAAAAATAATACGCAGTAGTATTGCCATTAATATGCCAACCAGTAATACCCGAGCATAATGGTTTTCTTTTATTCCAAAAAAAGTAAAGATGAGGATAAATACGAAAATATTATCGATGCTCAGGCTCCATTCCATGAGGTATGCGCTGACATATTCAACCGCCACAGTATGGGAAATTTCAATGGCCAGAAAAATACCAAACCCAAGGGCTAATGCAACCCAGAAAATGGTTTGCAAAAGGGCTTTTTTGGTGGAAACAATGGCCGATTTTTTACTTAGCAGGCCTAAATCAAATATCAGCGCCAGTGCCAAAGCAATTCCAAATACCAGATACGTTACCTGCTCTCTTGTCATTGATTAATTGTAATACCGCAAAGATAGTTGATAGTCGCTAGTCTGTAGTCGTTCGTCCTTTTGCGTTGAACTAGTCGTTATTGAGTCATTGGTCTTTGATTCGAACTCCTGGCTACAGACTCCGACTAACGGCTAACGGCTAACGACTAACGACTATATTTCCTCTTCCGCATAAACTGGAACAAGCTTCCAAAAACAATCACCAACAGCAGGGGCGCGAGGATATTAATAAGTTGCCATTTTGCTTTATCGGTTTCCAGTTTTTTCTTATCCAGCAAACGGAGTGTGAGGTCTTTGCTGCGGGTTTCCAGTATGCCCGAATTATCAACCAGGTATTCAATACAGTTCATGATGAATTCGCTGTTGGCATATTTATACCGGAACGCGGGATATACTTCGGGCATTCCCATCTGCAGAGGACCATCGGTTTGCGTTACCGGGTTAAGGGCCATGTCACCGTCTGCAATAACAATCATTTTACCGGGTGTGCCGGTCTGCGCCGTAAACGGTTCACCTATTCCGGTTAGCCGGTTCCGCATGTCTGTACCCAGGCGGTTGGTAAATAAAGAATTGAACTGTCCTTCCAGTAAAACGGCCACGGGGATATTGCCTCCATTGAATTTTTTTAGGTCTTCTTCGGTTTGTATACTGTTCCAACTAACTTTTGCCGGGCTGCTGAGTATCCGGCTTTCGGCCGAGGTGGCCAGCAATATGGTTTTACGGATACCTGGCGCGGCCACGGTATCAATGCTGTTGGGAAATTCCGCCACCACATAGTCGAGGTTTTTTGCAATGGGATGGTTATTGTAATTGGTAAGCAGCGGGAAATAAGTCCAGTTCAATGGCTGAACCTGGGGTTTGCCTCCTGCTTCGCCAATGGTAGTGGCAATCCTTGCGCAGGTTATATCCTGCACCAGGTCCTGGTTAATGCGCACCCCGTACTTAAAAAGGATGTCCTCCAGGTTAAGACCCCGGTCAAAAGCAATAAAATCATTTTGTACCCTGCGCAGGCTGTCCATTTCGGCGTATAGCTGGTCTATCATCCACAGTATTTTACCACCATGCATTACGTACTGGTCTATCTTCAGCTTTTGTTCGTCTGTAAACTTCTCCGTAGGCTTTACCATGATCATGGCGCTAAAAACAGCGGGGATGGAAGGAAAGCTGTCCAGTTTAAAAATACGGAATGCATAGTTGGGTTTCAGGTTCCTTTCAATAAGATCATACACATTGTAAGAAAGCGGTTCCCCATTACCTATAAGATAGCCAACAAGCGGCACACTATCCCTGGTAAGTTTGTGAATGGCATTGGCAAATTTATATTCCAGGGTGGCTTCCACGCGGTTAATGGAACTTTCATCCAGGTCTGAGTTCTGGCCTGCCAGCAGGTCTACTGCCATTACCCTATTTTTATACGATACCAGGGCACCTGGCACTACCTGTCGCTGTTCCGAACCTTCCCCTTCCTTTACCTGGGCATCAATGGTATAAGGTTTAATACCCAGCCTAGCAATGGAATCCAGAAAATAAGTTTTGGCCGAATCGCTTAGCCCCGCGCCGGGTTTTTCAAACACATACCTGATATTACTGCGTCCAATTTCCTTAAACTCCTGCAATAATTCCGTAGTGCTGTTTCTTAGTTTTTTAAAATCTTTGGGTAGATTACCATCCAGGAAAACCGTGATGTTTACCTGGCCGTTAACCTGTTTCAGCATTTTTTTGGTGGGTTGGGAAAGCGTAAACCGTTTTTCCGCCGTAAGGTCTGCGCGAACCGTAAACCAGGATGCTGCATAGTTAACCAGCACCAGTAATGCAAGCAGGATCAACCACCAGTATTTTGTAGCCAGTATTTTTTTCATTAAGGCTTTCTTTTAAGGAGGTTGCGTTGGGTAAACAATAAAAAGAAGGCAATGATGCTGATAAAATAAACAATATCACGACTGTCTATAACACCCCTGCTGATACTGCGGTAATGAAAATCGATGCCCAGCATCTCAATATAATAACCCGCACCAGCGGCCAGCGTGCCTATCCGACTGATGGCGTTAAAACCAGTGTAGAGAATGAAACAGGTAAATGCGCTTACAATAAAAGCTACTACTGAATTGGCTGTTAGACTGCTGCAGCAAATACCCATAGCGGTGAACACGGCAGCTAAAAAAAACAATCCTATATACGACCCCGTTGTACCGCCGACATCAAGACCGGCATTGGCAAAACTTAAGGACTGGATGCTGAAAGTATACAGCAGGGTGGGCAGCAGCGCCAACACTACTACCAGCAGGCAACCCAGGTATTTACCGGCTACTACCGAGGCCTGGCCCAGCGGCTTTGTCTGCAGTATTTCGTAGGTACCGGTTTTAAATTCATCGGCAAGGCTGCGCATGGTAACGGCCGGCACCAAAAACGTGAGTATCCAGGGCGCCAGGGCAAAAAACCGGTCCAGGGTGGCATAGCCAAAATCCAGTATATTGGTATCCGGAAAAACAAACAAGAACAGTCCGTTAAGCAACAGGAATACCGCAAGGGCTATAATACCGGTAAGACTGCTGAAAAACTGCCGTAATTCTTTTTTACAAACAGGCCACATGGGTCAAAAATAATGTATTACAGTCATTTCTGATTTTGTGATGGCCTGAATTTGAAATAGCCTGCATCCTAAATGCCTTGCAACCCTTATTAAGCGGGCTGGCATTCGGCGTCTCCCGCTGTCGCTGGTATTTTCTAGGGCCTAATCTTGTATACACAGGATCCCCGCGAGCAGCAGCCCGGTATGGCGTCTATTTTATTAAACCCGATACATTAATTATCCCGGGTTATTTGTAAATTGGGGAACAATCCAACAAATAATAACTGCTAACTGCATGGCATTAAAGATTATTGACCACGGCACCAGAGAATACCAGCAAATGGTTCAAATGCGCATGGACATACTGCGTAAACCGCTTGGCCTCAGCTTTACCTCCGAAGAGCTGGAAAAAGAAAAAGACGAAGTATTGATTGGTGCATTTGAAGATGAACGTATGCTGGGTTGCTGTATGCTGATAAAACAGCCTGATAATACCGTTCGTCTCCGGCAAATGGCAGTTATCAATACCGTGCAGGGCAAGGGTATTGGCCGGGCGCTGATGAATTTTGCCGAGAACCTGGCCCGCGATATGGGTTACCGAAAATTACTCATGCACGCCCGCAAAACCGCCTCTGGTTTTTATGAGAAACAGGGCTACTGTATTACCGGCCAGGAATTTACCGAAGTAACCATACCACACTATGTAATGGAAAAGCAATTGTAGTGGCTGGCGCAATTGCGGCCGGGCTGCCGGGATAGCTGACAAAGCAGGGTCCATAAAACGGTTAGCCCCGGGTCTTAAACTGCAGAGGATGCAGGCTGTACCACAACACCTTTGTGCATCCGTTGTAAAAAAGCTCGCATGGCTTCCATGTTTTTGATATCCGTTACCACCAGCAAGAACATTTTCCCCACCTGTTTCAATTTTGCTTTATTGGTCTGTTTTTGCAGAAAATCCAGGGTATTTTTAAATATTTCGGATTCAAAATAGGGCGAATCCGGGCGGTTAATAAAATAGCAGCGAAGGGTCTCGTCTTTCAGACTCATTTTTTCAAAACCCAGTGCTACCGCCAGCTTACGGCAACGGATAGTGGTAAACAGGTCTTCCACCTGTTCTGGCATCGGACCAAAACGATCTATCATTTCCGCATGAAAATCCTGCAGATCTTCTTCCGTATCGCAGTTGTCGAGCCGGGTATAGAGCGACAAGCGTTCTGTGATACTTTCAACATAAACATCGGGGATCAGTATTTCCAGGTCGGTGTCTATGGTGCAATCCTGTACAAAATCCTCCTGTTTTTGTATTTCTTCCTTGAAAACCTCGCGGAAAGAGGTGCGTTTTAGTTCCCGGATGGCTTCATCCAGTATTTTCTGGTACATTTCAAAACCAATTTCAGCCATAAACCCGCTTTGTTCTCCACCCAGCATATTACCAGCGCCGCGTATGTCCAGATCACGCATGGCTATCTGGAAACCGCTGCCCAGCTCGCTGTGCTGTTCTAATGTTTGCAGCCTTTTTCTTGAATCAGAAGGCAGGGTACTTACTGGCGGTGCCAGCAAATAACAAAAAGCCTTTTTATTGCTGCGACCCACCCGGCCCCGCAACTGGTGCAGGTCGCTTAAACCAAACTGGTGGGCATTGTTGATAATAATCGTATTCACATTGGGTATGTCTACGCCGCTTTCAACAATATTGGTACAAATCAGTACATCATATTTCTGTTCTATAAAATCCAGGATCCGTTCTTCCAGTTCATGTCCTTCCAACTGCCCGTGTGCAAACCCAATACTCAGATCAGGACAAAGCCCCTGCACCAGCCCGGCCATTTCCGCCAGGCCGTGTACCCGGTTATGAATAAAGAAAACCTGGCCGCCTCTTTCTGTTTCATAATAAATGGCATCCCGGATAAAATCTTCGTTAAAAACCTGTACTTCGGTTTGAATGGGCTGACGGTTGGGTGGTGGTGTATTGATAATGCTCAGGTCACGTGCACCCATCAGGCTAAACTGCAGGGTACGGGGGATGGGCGTTGCCGTTAGGGTAAGGCAATCCACATTGGTGCGCAGGGTCTTAATTTTTTCTTTTGCGGCTACCCCGAACTTCTGTTCCTCGTCTATCACCATCAGTCCCAGATCTTTAAATTTCACCTCCTTGCCCAGCAGGGCATGGGTACCAATAATGATGTCTATTTTGCCTTCTTCCACCTTTTTTAAGGTGTCTTTTTTTTCTTTAGAAGACTTGAAGCGGTTTAAATAGTCAACGGTTACTGGGAAATCCTTTAACCGCTCGCTAAATGTTTTAAAGTGCTGAAAGGCCAAAATGGTGGTAGGTACCAGTACTACTGCCTGTTTGTTATCGCAGCAGGTCTTAAATGCCGCGCGCACGGCAATTTCCGTTTTGCCAAAGCCCACATCGCCGCAGACCAGCCGGTCCATGGGCGAAGGTGATTCCATATCCCGTTTTACATCGGCGGAAGCCTTGCTCTGGTCGGGCGTATCTTCATAAATAAACGATGCTTCCAGCTCGGTTTGCATATAATTGTCGGGCTGGTGTGCAAAACCTTCCTGGGCCTTACGCCGGGCATATAATTTGATCAGGTCAAAGGCAATTTCTTTTACGCGGGTCTTTGTTTTTTCCTTGAGTTTGTTCCAGACATCGCTCCCCAGTTTGTTAATTTTGGGTACCGAACCCTCCTTGCCGGTGAATTTGGCAATCTTATGCAGTGAGTTGATATTAACATATAGAATATCGCTGTCTTTATAAATGATCCTTACTGCCTCCTGCAATTTACCGTTGGCTTCTATCTTCTGGAGGCCGCTGTATACTCCCACGCCATGGTCAATATGGGTTACATAGTCGCCGGGTTGCAATTCGCGCAGGGTTCTTAAGGTGAGCGCTTTGTTCTTATTATAAGCCTGCTTTACCCGGTATTTGTGATAGCGCTGAAAAATCTGGTGGTCTGTATAACAAACTATTTTGAGATCATCGTCAATAAACCCCTGGTGAATGGAAACTGGTATGGGTGTAAGCTTTATTTCTGCCTGCAGGTCCAGGAAAATGGTGTGAAGACGTTCCAATTGGCGAGGGTTTTCGGCAAAAAGATAGATATCGTATTGTTTTGCTTCCCTGCTTTTCAAATCTTTGATCAGCAAATCAAACTGCCGGTTAAAGGCCGGCTGCTCCCTGGTATGAAACTCAATCTCATGCAGCGTAGTTTGCGAAGGCCGGTGACCGAATTCCACCCGGTGGCGCAACCCTAGTTGCTCCTCCAGCTCAGCCGCTTTTATAAAATCATCCCAGTCAACTGTTTTCTTCTCAATGATATCCTCGTCTTCTTCTGCTGTTTGCTTTTTACCAGGAATTAATTCCTTCTGCAAATTCAGAAAGAAATGCAGGTCTTCTTCCTGCACCCGTATTTTCTCCCTGATTACATCCCAATCCTGCAACCATACCGCCGTGTTTTCCGGTAAAAAATCCAGCAGCGAGATTTTGTCACCGTCTTCAAATTGTGTTTCCACATTGGGTATAACGGTTACCTGCAGTAGTTTTCTTTCGCTCAACTGTGTTTCCGGATCAAAAACCCGGATAGAATCCACTTCGTTACCAAACAACTCTATGCGATAGGGTTTTTCGTTGCCAAAAGAATAGATATCCAGTATACCGCCGCGCAGGGCAAACTGGCCGGGCTGGTAAACAAAATCGGTTTTTACAAATCCATATCCGGCAAACTGTTCCAGCAAGCGGCCAAGATCCAGGGTATCGCCGCTTTTAATCCGAATAATATTGGCGGTCAGTGTTTTTGGGAGCACGCATTTCTCGAACAGTGCTTCGGGGTAGGTAACAATGATTTTCTTATTGCCACCGCCACTTAGTTTGGTCAATGCTTCCGTGCGCAGCATTACATGCGAGGAATTGAGCAACCTGAAATTTTTTTTATTCTTAAATGAGGAGGGAAAATAGAAAAGGTCCAGCGCATTCGTCAGGTTTTCCAGAGTATTATGAAAATAGGCCGCTTCTTCCGCGTCGTTCAGTACAATAAGATGGTTTATTCCCGCGCATGTGGGATGCTGAAAAATTGCGGTTACCACAAACTGCGCGGCGCTGCCATGCAGGTTTTTTAGAAAAAGCTGTTGCGGAGCAGACATGGTAATCCTGTCCGCAATAGAAAAAATGCGGGGATCCTTATCAAATGCTTCCAGCAACACATTCAAATTCATGAAGGGTGCAAATATACGAACCCAAACGCAGACTGCTGATAACGCTCCGCTACCGATTGCGCCGGTAGCAGCACTGCAGGAAACGGTCATTCTGCGGGGGACATCCCGCCCGCTGGCCACCCTAAAAAAATAAATGTTAAGAAATTAAAAATATTACATTAGCCGCACGATTGCCTGCTCGTAGTGGCACAAAATAAGCTCCGGTTAAACGGGGCTTTTTCTTTGACCTTCTTCCCCCACCCCGATGGATGGTGCGAGTGCCTGCGCAGAAGCCTGTACACAGGCGGGTGCCCGGGGGCGGGTGTTTGGCATGTCATCAAAGCGGGCTTGTTTAATTGTTTTTAAAAGGAACAACCATTTCAAAGGATGGAATGGCCACTTCAAAAATCTTTTTGGTATGGAGGTTCTCCATCTGGTAGGTACCAATCATGCGGCCCATTTCGGTGCGCAGGTTGCAGCCGCTTACATACTGGTATTTCTCGCCGGGGTTCAGGGTGGGCTGTACCCCCACAACGCCTTCCCCTTCCACTTCGCGGTTCTGGCCATTGCTGTCAAAAATCTGCCATTTGCGACGATGCAGTTTTACAGGGAACCCGTTTTTATTTTCTATTGATATGCGGTAAGCAAACATAAACTCAGACTGCAGTGGATTGGAGTAGTCTGGCTGGTAGAAAGTTTCTACGCTTATTTCTATGCCTTCTGAAACTTTGGAGACCATCTGTGGTACTGTTTGCCCCCGAAAGATACAGAAAAACCCGCCGAGCCTGTAACTTTTGTTGAACCTCGGGTAAAATTGCCGGGCAGTACGCTTATTTTTGAGTCGCTTTTCCAGTCCATCCGGTAAATTTGCGTTGCCATACGATGCGCTTTAATTATTCGTTTCTTTCCCATGCCAGTGAAGAAGCATATCGTTCAACCGTATAATACCAAACGCATCCACAAAAAATAAAAAACCAATACATGAAAATTGCAGTAGCCAACGGAGATGGCATAGGACCCGAAATCATGGCAGCCGTATTAAAGATCTTCGCAGCCAACCAGGTCCCGCTTGAATATGAGTTTGTAGATATGGGCAAATGGGTTTTCGACAAAGGCTTTTCAAATGGTATGACGCCCGAGGCCCAACAGACCATTGAATCGCTGGGGCTACTTTTTAAAGGACCCATGGAAACACCCAAGGGAAAAGGTGTAAAAAGCATTAATGTTACCGCCCGTAAAACATGGAATACTTTTGCCAATAAACGGGTATTCCAAACCCTTCATGGCGTAGATACGGTTTTCAGCAAAGCCGGCATCCCCATTGATATTACTGTTGTCAGAGAAAATATAGAAGATACCTATGGCGGCATTGAACACATGCTCACGCACGATGTGGCGCTGAGCCGCCGCTTTATTACCCGGCCGGGAAGTATGCAGGTTATCCGCTATGCCTTTGAAATGGCCAGACAAAAAAAAGCCACGCGGATCAGTTGCGGGCACAAAGCCAATATCATGAAGCTGACAGACGGCCTGTTCCTGGATTGCTTTTACGAGGTTGCCAAGGAATACCCTGAACTAAAGTCAGATGATATAATTGTAGACGACCTGTGTATGAAACTGGTAACCCGGCCAGATTTATTTGATGTGCTGGTACTGACCAACCTGCAAGGTGATATTGTTTCCGATTTGTGTGCCGGGCTGGTGGGCGGACTGGGTTTTGCGCCTTCCGCCAATGTGGGCGACCATATTGCCATTTTTGAAGCGGTACACGGCACCGCGCCGGATATAGCCGGAAAAAACATTGCAAATCCAACGGCCCTTTTGTTAAGCGGCATTGCCATGTTATTGCATGTGGGCCTAACTGAAAATTCGGCCATTATAGAAAATGCTTTGCTCTATACACTGGAAAACGGGGTGCATACCGGCGATTTTGGCGATAAATCAGTAAAACCGGTCAATACCACGGCATTTGCCGATGCCATTATCGGCAACCTGGGTAAAAAACCGGCGCTGAATGCAAAACTCGTAATGCCCAATGTGCCCGGCACGCCCACGCCATTTAAACTGGCGCAAAACGCCATGATGTATTCGCAGGATAACGATCTTGAAAGTATTGTGGGCGTTGACATGTTTATTGAAAGCCACGAGCAACCGCAGACCATTGCTGTAAAATGCCAGCGTCATGCCGGCGTAAAATTCAAACTGGTAAATATCAGCAACCGGGGCACCCAGGTATGGCCTACCGGTTCGGTATATACCAACCTGGTCAATGTGTACAATGTGCGTTTTGAATCGCTGGACGGCGAACCACTTAACCAGCAGGATATACTGGGACTATACGTAAGCCTTAGCGGCAATTTTAAGATCTGTTCTTCCGAATTATTAAATATGTGGGGTGATAAAAAAGCCTATAGCCTGGCACAGGGTCAGTAGACAAGCGAGAGGGGAGTGGATCCGCAGGAATAATTTTTTTTGTCCCTGCCCTTTCATACTAGCACTGCCGTATAACGCAAACGAGACAACTGCAATAACCATTTTGATACCGGCGAAAACGGCAAGAATGCTGACAAACAAATTCAGATTTTTTTTGATAACGGATAGCCGTTCTTTAGTAACCATTGCAAAACCTTATCCCGATGGTCACCCTGAACAATGATTTCCCGGTCTTTTGCCGAGCCGCCACTGCCACAATGATTCTTTAGCTGTTTACCAAGTGTTTCCAGGTCTTCGTCTTTGCCAATAAAACCAGTTATCAGGGTAACGGCCTTGCCTGCCCGGTGTTTTGTGTCTAACCGGATCCGAAGCTTTTGCTGTGCCGGTGGCACCGTGTCTGTATATTCCCTGTTTTCTTCAAAAGAAAAATGAGGGTCGGTGCTAAACACATAGCCACGTGTATCCGGCTTATTTTTTTTTGACATAGGTTGATTTTTAAAAACTTTAGGCGATCACCGCTTTTAAACTCAAATCCACACTTTTTGCCTGGTGTATAAGGGCCCCGGCGCTGATATAGTCTACACCCGTGCGGGCATAGGCTTCAATATTATCAAGGTTGATGCCCCCGCTGGCCTCGGTTTCAAACCGATCCCGGATAAGGGTCAGCGCTTCGTCAACCATGGCTGGCGTAAAATTGTCCAGCATCACCCGGTCGACCTTGCCAATGGCCAGTATTTTTTTTATATCTTCCAGGCTCCTTGTTTCCACTTCAATCTTCAGACCGGGTCTTACCGTTTGTACATACTGGTAAGCGCGCTCAATGGCTTTTTCAAGGCCACCGCAATAATCAATATGGTTGTCTTTGAGCATGATCATGTCGTACAGCCCCATGCGGTGATTTACCCCGCCGCCAATTCGTACCGCTTCTTTCTCCAGCAGCCGGAAATTGGGCGTTGTCTTGCGGGTGTCCAGTATTTTTGTTTTATACCCCTGCAGCCTGGCGGCATATTGGCGGGTGAGGGTGGCAATACCACTCATACGTTGCATGCAGTTCAGTATCAGCCTTTCACATTGCAAAATGGTATGAACATGGGCTTCGGCCTCAAAAGCGATTTCACCCGCCAGTACGGAATCGCCTTCTTTTTTAAGTGCGGTAAATTTTATACCGGGTTCTTTAAAACGTAGGATCCGTTCAGCTGCACCCATACCGGCCAGTGTACAGGGCTGCTTGATTTTGAGAATGGCCCTGCCTTTGGACCCGGCTGGTATACAGCAAAGTGTGGAATGGTCGCCGTCTCCAATGTCTTCCGCCAGTGCAGATTTTATTAACAGGGTCAGTTGTTCATCAAAACTTGGCATGACTGGCTGATTGATTGAGGGCCGAAATTACAACTCAATCTTTATTTTAAGAACGGAGGATTTGACCAGGTAGCAGGCGGCATCTTATACCGCAGCGGAATGCGGGCCGGACCCAAAAAAGCCTGCTGTGTTATCGCAGGCCTTAGGTCTTTCAGGGGTAATTATTTATTTTATTCCACTATTTGAAAAGCAATTTCCTGCAAAACCTGTTTGCTGTCCTTTTGCTTCATAAACAATTTGGTACGATAGTCGCCGTTCCGGGTCTTTAAGGTACCGATACAATATTTGGCACCGTTGTTTTCTCCTCTGTATTTGATCTCAAAATTGCGTACCATGTTATAGCTGAAAAAGTCACGGATAATCATTTCGGCCTGGGCACGGCTGTAGTTATCGCTTTTGTCGGGAAGCGTAATATCTACACGTATATCAAAATATCGGGATAACTGGGAAGCATTTCCGGCTCTTAATGCGCTCACGATATCCTCTATTTCCATTCCGGTTCCATAAGTAGGGGGGGAAGTAAACGAGCCCATTAAAAATGAGCATGATAATAAAGCCAGCCACAGGCAGTTTTTCATAATCTTTCCTTTAGTTTTTCATATCGAAAACGTCTTCAAAAGGGGCTGGGATAGAGCGGTCTTGTATAACACTAAAAATATGCCAACTTATAACATGTGTAAAAAATGCGTTTTTACAGGTGGAATTGAATCCGTTTACGTCCCATTACGTTGAAAATCTGTAGTTTTAATCTATGGAACAGAAAAAAGTTATTTTGATTATCATGGATGGATGGGGGCTCGGACAAAAAAAATCAGCTGACGCCATTCAGAACGCCAATACGCCTTTTGTAAACAGCTTATACCAGCATTATCCGCATACTACCCTGGTTACTTGTGGTGAGGCTGTTGGCCTGCCGGAGGGTCAAATGGGAAACAGCGAAGTGGGTCATCTTAACCTGGGCGCCGGCCGGATTGTTTACCAGGAACTACAGCGGATCAATGTGGCCGTCCGCAACGGGTCATTTGCAAAAAACGAGGTATTGCTAAGCAGTATCCGCCGCGCCAAAACCAACCAAAAACCCCTTCATTTACTGGGTCTGGTGAGCAATGGAGGCGTTCACTCGCATATCAACCATCTTAAAGCCCTGGTGGATGTATGTAAAAGTGAAGGGCTTGAAAAGGTATTTATCCATGCTTTTACCGATGGCAGGGATACCGATCCCAAAAGCGGGCTGGGATTTATAACCGAATTACAGGAACACCTGAACGGTTCCGTGGGCAAGATTGCCAGTATCAGCGGCCGCTACTATGCAATGGACCGCGATAAACGCTGGGAACGGGTAAAACTGGCCTATGACGCCCTGGTAAACGGGCGGGGTGAACAGGCTATAAATGCCGCGGAAGCCATCAAACAATCTTACCGGAATAATATTACGGATGAATTTATAAAACCAACCGTGCTCACCGGGGCCGGCGGCGAACCAGTGGCGCTTATAAAAGACGGGGATGTGGCCATCTGTTTCAACTTTCGTACCGACCGTTGCCGGGAAATTACGGAAGTGCTTACCCAGCAAGATTTTCCAGATCAGGGCATGCACAAATTAAACCTGGATTATACCACGATGACCCAGTACAACCACTCGTTTAAAAATGTAAAAGTGGTTTTTGAGAATGACGATCTAAAAAACACCCTAGGCGAGATCATTGCAGATAAAGGGCTAAAACAGATACGGATAGCCGAAACAGAAAAATATCCCCATGTTACCTTCTTTTTTAACGGTGGCCGCGAAAAACCGTTTGAGGGGGAGCGTAGAATCATGGCAGCTTCCCCCAAAGTGGCAACCTATGATCTTAAACCGGAAATGAGTGCATATGAACTAACGGATCTTATTGTTCCGGAAATTGAAAACAAAACCGCCAGTTTTATCTGCCTGAATTACGCCAATACCGATATGGTGGGTCATACCGGCGTTTTTAGCGCAGCCATCATAGCAGCGGAAACCGTTGACAAATGTGTTGAAAAAGTGGTAACTGCCGCGCTGAACAACGGCTATGCCGTGTTTCTGACCGCCGACCATGGTAATGCGGATTATATGGTGAATGAAGACGGTACGCCCAATACAGCTCATACCCTGAACCTGGTACCGTTTTTTATCATTGACAGAGACTGGAAAGGAAAAATCAAACCAGGTAAGCTGGGCGATCTGGCGCCTACCATTTTAACCATGATGCAGCTGCCCCTGCCAAAAGAAATGACGGGTGAAGTATTAACCACCCAGTAAACGGACAGCTTGCCTGATCCGCAATCAGCATCATGCAATAAAAAAAACTGAAGGCGGCAAAACCCCTGTTTTTTTAAAAAAGGACGGCTATTTTAAATAAAACATATTTGCACCTTAGATATTTTAAATAATTTTCAATTGGTTCACGCAAATCCATCATAATTTCTAATCGTTGCGCGAGGTTTTTTGGTGAACAAAGCAGCGACCTGTATTAAAAATTGTCTTAAATTACGGGTTACCAAACGTCCACAATGACAGAGGAA
>JBDTVE010000008.1:0-3713 GCA_040007355.1 Bacteroidota bacterium
TGAGCTGGGGCGTACGTGCTTTTCACTACACAGAAGAAGACAGCCTGGATGAAATTATAGAAGACCAAATTGAAATCCTGAAAGAACGCGGCTTTATTAAAACCGGTGATACGGTAGTAAATACGGGCAGCACACCCGTGCACCTGCACCTGCCCACCAACGTATTAAAAATTTCAATAGTGGAATAAACTTACCCAATATTTTTTACAAAGCGTTCCATTTGCAGGAACGCTTTTTTGGCCGCGGCCGTAATATTGCCATTCCCATTTCACCATCCGGGTTTCCTGGCTGAATGAATTTAACCGCCGCAAAGCCGCTTCAAGAACCGCCGCCCCTTGGATCATTGATTTATCTTTTATATTCCTGTTTACATCAAAAGTCTGGTGCATCATTCGATTTTTAAAAACCACTTTAAAACTGCAGTTGCCAAGCGTGAAGCCCCATTCCTTAACCTTATCTCACTAAAAAATCATAGTTTCATCATACATAAAAAATCCATAAAATATTCGCCGATGAAAAAACACTTTCCCTGTGCTGTCTTGGCGCTCTCGTTCTTTTCTTTTTCCGCACAACAGTTTTGAAATGTAGACTACTGGTTTTCCCTGTTCAATGGGAGCTCGCTTGAGGGCTGGAAGGTGGGTGATAACGCAGCCACGTTTTAAGTAGACAGCTGCATGATGGTGGTGCATGGCAATGCCGCTCACTTGTTTTATGAGGGTTCCGTGATGCATCACCAGTTTACAAATTTTGAATTCAAAACCGAGGTGCAGACAATGCCTGGTGCTAATTCTGGTATCTATTTCCATACCGCTTTTCATCGAGGCGGATGGCCGGCAAAAGGATATGAAGTGCAGGTTAACAATTCGCACACCGACTGACGCCGGACAGGCAGCCTTTACGGAATTCAAGACGTGAAAGAAGTATATTTAAAAGACGGCGAGTGGTTTACTGAACATATTATGGTGCTGGGAAAAAAGATAACCATAAAGATAAACGACAAAACTGTGGTTGAATACACCGAACCGGACAATATAGAAAGACCTGCCGGCCAGGAACAAAAACGTTTGTCGGTTGGCACTTTTGCCTTGCAGGGCCACGATCCAAAAAGCATTGTTTATTTCCGGAACATACAGGTAAAACCACTGGCGGAATAATACCGGCCCACCGCTTTATAAATTTTATACAAATTTGCCGCATGACACTTCTTGCCATTTTACTGCCCTGGCTTTCTTTTATATTAAGAGGACGGATTCTGACCGGCATTCTCTGCCTGTTGTTGCAGATAACGATTGTTGGCTGGATTCCCGCAGCAGCCTGGGCCGTTATTTCTCTGAATGATGCGCGGGCGGAACGCCGCACAAACAAAATTGTTCGGGCAATAAAAAAATCAAACCGATAGTATCAACGCTTGCCTATTCACAAGTGCAAATGACTATTTTTTCTTCAAAAAAACAGTCTTCATGAAACCATCCCCCTGTCGGTTTAAAAAACGCGTTCTTTGCTGCATCCTTTATTAGATAGCACCTGGTCTTTCGGCCCAAAAAACAAACCAGCATTTAAAGTGACTACATTTTATACCCCCCGCGAAGACCAGCCGCATATCAGTTTTGTACATCAGATAAACCGCTGTTTCCTGAGATGGCAGCACGCTGTGTATTGGCTTCCCCCACCCCATTCATCGAAGAATACAGCCCTTTCATAGAAAATCAGCACTGTAAATTATTAAGACTACGGGTTTTCCATTATTTTGGAACCAAATCCAACGCATTGAAAACCGTACTCTACACTTTTAGTTTGTGGGTCTGCATGCAAAATGCAGCCGCCCAGTCTTCTGTCAATTCATTTGCTTCTCTGAAGGACAGCAACGATGTCACCCTGGTTCCGCAAAAAGACAATATCATCAATGCCAATACCATTCTCAAAATTGAGAACCTCGGTAAAAGCGTGAATACCATCTATCCCGAATTAAGACCTACCGTTTCTGCAGATGGGAACCTGTTGTTTTTTATTTGCGAGAACAACCCCCGCAATACAAAATACAGTTCCGTTCCCAACTCGCAGGACATCTGGTTCTCCGAAAGAGATACTGCAACCGGCAAATGGAGCAGGGCCGTGCACCTAGGCTATCCCCTGAACACCGTTCAGTATAATGCCGTTTACTGGATATCGCCCGACAATAACAGAATTTTAATACGAGGCGCTTTTATGAACGGCGCTTATAACGGAAAGGGTGTGAGCATGTGCACGCTCAACAGGAATGGTAATTGGAGCGAGCCGAACGCGCTGATCATAAAAAATTATTACAAATACGACCGCGGTCGCCAATCCGGTGCAACCATGGCCCACGATGGCCAGACCCTGATTCTTTATATGACCCCCGAACAGGGTAGCGCAGACAATGATATTTATGTTTGCTTTCTTACCAGTAACGGAACATGGACAGAACCCAAAAGCCTGGGCAAAAAAATAAATTCGCCGGAAAGCAATGAAATGACACCCTACCTGGCATCCGACGGGGTGACCATGTATTTCAGCAGCAACCGGCAGGGCGGTTTGGGCGACAATGATATCTGGATGAGCAAACGCCTGGATAATTCATGGCAGAAATGGAGCGAGCCGGTTAACCTGGGCAGCCCCATTAATACAAGCAACTGGGATGCCTTTTTTACCCTTGATGCAGGCGGCGAATACGCTTATTTAACCACCAGCCTGAATACCTTCGGAGAAAGCGATATTGTACGCGTAAAATTGCTGGAAAAAGAAAAACCCAACCCGGTTCTGCTCGTCAGCGGCAATGTATACAATATAAAAACAAAGGAACCCATCAGCGCATCGCTGGTATATGAAACACTGCCCGATGGTGTGGTGGCGGGTAACGCTATTTCGGGTGCAACCGATGGCGCTTTTAAAATCGTATTACCGTTCGATAAGAATTACAGCATACACGCATCGGCGGATCACTTTTTTGCCATATCGGAAAACCTGAACCTGGACTCACTGGTAAAAGCTGGTTATAGAGAAATACACAAAGACCTCTACCTGGCACCCATTGAAATTGGCCAGGTGGTAAGACTAAACAATGTGTTCTTCGACTTTGATAAATTTGACCTTCGCTCAGAATCATTTATTGAGCTTGACAGGGTGGTGACCCTGCTGAGGGAAAACCCCGCCATTGAAATTGAAATGAGTGCCCATACAGATAGTAAGGGTGCCGACGACTACAACATGAAGCTTAGTGATAACCGTGCTAAATCTGTGAAAGAATACATTATTTCAAAAGGCATAGCAGTGTCCAGAATCGTATCGCAGGGTTATGGCGAAACCAAACCGGTTGCCACCAACGAAACGGATGACGGCCGACAGTTAAACCGGCGCGTGGAATTTAAAATATTAAAAGACTAAATACTTTATACCATTTACTTTTTACAATGCAAAAAACGGGGCTCACCCCGTTTTTTGCATTGTTCTGTTTTTATTTTACACCGGTTCTGCCGTTTATTTTTTTGTCAGCCCTAATACAAATTCAGTTACCTGGAAACACGGTTACACCTGACAGTGTCAGCAGTTCCTGCACCAGAACCACTGGTGAAAGTATAATTAGAGCCATCATGGCCTGTCATGCTCACCGCAATATATTTCATTTTTTTAAGGCCGTCACCAGAAAGTAGCAAAGGCTTGGCTACCGCTCCTGTTATTTTCCAAACGGATTTTTG
>JBDTVE010000009.1:0-11959 GCA_040007355.1 Bacteroidota bacterium
CGAATTGTAACAGGCGTTTTTAGGCCTAAAGTTTTGCACAGTTATATATGAAGTTTTTCTTTTTTGGTCATTAACTCTTCCACTGTTTCTACATACATTTCGTCGGGTACGCAGCAGTCTACCGGGCACACCGCCGCACACTGGGGTTCTTCATGAAAACCCTGGCATTCTGTACATTTATTGGGCGTAATATAATAAGTATCTACACTGACGGGCGCCTGTTTCTGGCCGGCGTCCACTACGGTTCCATCCAGCAGGGTAAACTGGCCTTTAACGGTGGTGCCATCGGCAATAGCCCATTCCACGCCACCTTCATAAATAGCGTTATTAGGACATTCTGGCTCGCAAGCCCCGCAATTGATGCATTCTTCGGTAATTTTTATAGCCATTTCCGGAACAATTTAATGGGTTGTTTACAATTATCTTTACCCGCAAATTTAATACTGCAAAATGAATTTACAAGAACGTATTGATTTATTAGTAAAACTCGGCCAATATTTATCCGGAACCGGCCCCAAATGGATGGAGGCCAAGGAAAATGCGGAACGGGAAAATGGCTGGTTTACACAGGCTTTTATTGATACGGCCATACAAAATATTGTTACAAATTTTCTGCATCCCGATAAGTTAAAAAATTTTATATCGCGGTATCACCTGGATGGCCGCCCGGCCTTCCCCAAAAACATAGGGCTGGTAATGGCAGGTAATATACCCCTGGTAGGGTTTCACGACTGGCTCTGCGTTTTTTTGAGCGGGCACAGCGTCCGGGTAAAACCTTCTTCCAAAGACCGGGTGCTGATCGCGCATATTATAGATACGCTGGCCGGCTGGGATAACCGGATAAGTGAGCAGACCCGTTTTTCCGATATGCTGAAAGGCTGCGATAGCTATATCGCCACCGGCAGCAATAATACGTCCCGTTATTTCGACTACTATTTCAGCAAATACCCGCATATCATACGCCGTAACCGGACTTCGGTAGCCCTGTTAACCGGGCATGAATCGGCGGCAGAACTGGAAAGGCTGTCGGACGATATAAATCTGTACTATGGTCTCGGCTGCCGGAATGTTACCAAACTATACGTGCCCCGTCAATATGATTTTATACCCCTGCTGGCGGCGTTCAAAAAATATAGTGGATTTGCCGATCACAACAAGTACAAAAACAATTACGACTACCAGCTGGCTGTTTTACTCCTCAATAACAAACCGTATATGACCAATGGTGCCCTGCTGCTGGTAGAAAATGAGGCGTTTTTTTCCGCCATCAGCCAGCTCCACTATGGGTTTTATACCGGTCAACCGGCTGAAATTACGGCAGCCCTGCAAAACAACCCCGATATACAATGCGTTATAGGCAGGGGTCATACTGCGTTCGGGCAGGCACAATACCCTCACCTGGAAGACTTTGCCGATGGCGTTGATACCATGCAGTTTTTAACCACCGGGCTGGAAGACCGTGTCGGCGCCCGGTAAAACATACCAGTCAGTCCAAACTGCCGATTCGTCTGTACCAAACTATTTTCTGTAAATTTGGTATGACAAGTACGAAGACTTTGGTAAAACATTTGTTAAACAATACAAGTGGCAAACACTAATGCCGTCTGCGTCGTTATTTTGTTACAGGAACAGGCATTCTATTTGAACTACCGGAATTAGATAAATTTTATACATATGAAACTCAAACAAGTAGCAGCAATTATGCTGATAAGCGCCAGCACTGCCGTGGGCAGTATGTGGGCTTACAACAAGATTTCGAAAAATGATACCTATCAGTACCAGTCGCAGACCACCGATTCTAATGGTAAGATACCGTCTAATTACGCCAAATTTGATGGCATTACCGGTACGCCTAATGCACCTGCCGATTTTACCGCCGCGGCCAGTGCAGCCATACCCGCAACGGTGCATATTAAAACAAAAATCAACGCAGTTGCAACCAATAATCTTCCTCGTCGCAACCCGTTTTCCGACCTGTTTGGAGATGGTTTCGACGACATGTTTGGAGACCGCAGTCGCAGCCTGCCGCAAATGGCTTCCGGTTCCGGCGCCATTATCAGTGAAGACGGTTATATTGTTACCAATAACCACGTGATAGACGGGGCCAATGATATCAATGTAACCCTGAGTAACCAAAAGTCCTTTAAAGCCAAATTGGTTGCAACCGATCCCAGCAGTGATCTGGCCATTATAAAAATCGAAGCCAAGGGTCTGCCGTTTTTATTATATGGCAATTCAGACGATGTGCAGGTTGGTCAGTGGGTACTGGCCGTTGGCTATCCTTTAACACTGGAAGCCACGGTTACAGCGGGTATCATTAGTGCCAAAGGAAGAACGCTCGACATCAACCGCCGACAGAGCAAGAGCCCTATTGAATCGTTTATTCAAACCGATGCAGCAGTAAACCCCGGCAACAGCGGCGGCCCGTTGATCAATACGGAAGGTAAGCTGATTGGTATTAACTCAGCCATTGCCTCACCCACCGGTTCCTATGCAGGTTATTCATTTACCATACCGGTAAATATTGTAAAGAAAGTTACCTCGGACCTGATGAAGTTTGGTACCGTGCAAAGGGCTTTCCTGGGTATTAATTACGCTCCCAGCAACCTCAGCGATGACGTGAAAAAACAAAACGGCATCAAAGAAGGCGAAGGCGTTTATGTAATCGGCGTTACAAAAGATGGTGGTGCAGCTTCCGCCGGTATCAAGGATGGCGATTTTATCACTAAAATAAACGATACGCCCATTCGCTCCGGCGCCGACCTGGTTGGCCAGATAGCCATCTACCGCCCGGGCGATAAGATAAAAGTTTCTTATTTGCGCGATGGTAAAGAAACGACCACCAATGTACTGCTCAAAAACAGCAGTGGCAATACGGATGTGGTAAAAACATCGGTACTTGATAAACTGGGTGCCGAATTTGAAACCATCAATAAAAAAGATGCCGCCGATATTGGTGTAAAAGGTGGCGTGCGGATAAAATCTATGGATGAAAAAGGCGCTTTTAGCAAGACCAGGATCGAAGATAATTTTGTAATAACAAAAGTAAATGGCAGGGAAATACTCAATATCGATGATCTAAATAAAGAAATAGAGAAAACCCCCGCCGGTACAATTAAGATAGAAGGCGTTTACCCCGGGTACGATGGCGTTTATCCCTATACCATTAAACTGGGTAGCGATAATTAATACAGGGAAAACAATCCCATAATAAAATTCCAGGATATATTCTTTTCAAAAGGCCGGAGCAGTAAGATGCCCCGGCCTTTGCATGCTACCAAAAAAAAGGGCGTCAGTTGCCCTTGCCACGGGTTTTATTTACCGGGCGATACCGTTTCTTATATAAACCTGGTACTCCCAGGGGTCAAGAGCGATGCTGCTTTCTTCGGTAAAGTCTTTAACGGCGTTACTGAAAAGACTGGTATAGGCCCCAGTCAGGGTTTCACCCGTAACATGCACTAACGCCTTTTTCTCCTGAGACAGATTTATGATCACCAGCACTTCGTGACCGGTTTGCTGGTTGTGGCGCAAAAACGCAAATATAAAATGACCGGCGTCGGTATGCAAGCGGTGGGTACGAACATGGGGGTTGCCGGCGTCCAAAGCAGGATTGTTTTTCCTGAGCTCCAACAGTTTTTTATAAAAATCGTGTAATGCATATTGCCCGTTCCAGTCAATCGGATCGCGGTCGAAAAATTTCAGTCTTTTTTTATTCGGCAATTCCTGTCCGCTGTATATCAAAGGAATTGCGTTCCAGGTACAGCACAATACGGCAAAGGCCTCGGCCGCATCGCCCAGCCTTTCATATTCGCTGCCGCTGTGTGAATTTTCATCGTGATTGCTTGTAAAAAATACCCTTAGGGATGTGGGTGGAAACATCTCATTATAATAGTTCAGCACTTCTTGCAACCCTTCTATGCCGATTTCGCGCCGGTAATAAGCCTCCATCCGGTGCAGCCATTTCCATGTATAGGTAGCATCGAATGCCTCGTGGTAATGTATTTCTTCGCATTCGGCCAGCCAGAATAATTTTTTTATGCTATCCAGTTTCCGGCGAACCGATTTCCAGAAATCAAGCGGAACCAGCATGGCCATATCGCAGCGAAAGCCATCTATATCGCATTCTTCCACCCAAAACTGCATACAGTTCATCATCGTGCTCCACAGTTCCTGGTTGTCATAGTTCAAATCAATAACGTCATCCCATCCATGCGAATCATAAAAATGGCCGTCCAGGTTGCGTCGGTAAAAATCGGGGTGCTCAATGGTCCATTCATGATCCCAGCCGGTATGGTTGGCCACCCAGTCTATCAGCACCTTAAAACCCAAATCATGTGCTGCCGTCACCAGGTTTTTAAAATCCTCGATGCTACCATATTCCGGGTTGGTTTTTATATAGCTGCTACAGGCATAATAACTGCCCAGGCTACCCTGTCTTTTTTTTAGGCTGATGGGTGTAACGGGCATAAACCAAAGCGTTTCAATACCCATGGCGCGCAAACGCGGCAATTCTTTTATAAATGCGTTAAAACTGCCCTCGGGCGTGTACTGGCGGAGGTTGACTTCATAGATATTCGTGTTGTTTGCCCAGGCTACAGGTGTAAATTGTTCGGTATATACTTGTTCCATAAAATCAATACTTTTTTAATTTCTATTGTACGGGCCATTGATAATGACAGCACTACTAATATAATGATAATACCCTGCCAAAGATTCAAAAATCATATAAAGACGGAGGCCATGCAACCGTTAAAATTGAGCCGGTGGAATAATAAAGGGTAGTTGTACCTTTGCGCTGCTATTACACATTCATGAAAACATTCAATGTTCCGGTTACCTACCGCAGTCCGCTTATTACTGCGGTCAAAGACAAACGCCGGCGGGAGGATAAATTAAAAAAGGATTTTAGCCCCGCCCTGCTTGATTTTGGGCCCTTGCGCATTTACCTGGCCCGTCATTTTGGTTTTTGTTATGGGGTGGAGAACGCCATTGAAATTGCGTTCAGAACCCTTGACGCGAACCCCGGCAAACGCATTTTTTTACTCAGCGAGATGATTCACAATCCGCAGGTAAACGCCGACTTGCAGGAAAAAGGCATCCAATTTTTACAGGATACTTATGGAAACCAACTGGTGCCGCTGGAGACTATTAGCGCGGACGATATTGTGCTGATACCGGCTTTTGGCACCACCTTGCAAACGGAAAAATCGCTGCACGAAAAAGGCATCTGTACAGAAAAATACAATACCACCTGTCCTTTTGTTGAAAAAGTATGGAACCGCAGCCAGCAGGTTGCCGAAAAAGGATACAGCATTGTTATACATGGCAAACCCAAACACGAAGAAACAAGGGCTACATTTTCGCATGCCGCTGCGGCGGCGCCTACTGTTGTTATCAATGATATCAATGAAGCGGTGGAACTGGCAGGCTATATTACGGGAAGAAAAGATCCCTCCCGGTTTTATACCGAATTCAGCGGGCGGTTTTCCGAAGGTTTTGACAGCACAAAACACCTGCGGCGACTAGGCGTAGTAAACCAGACCACGCAACTGGCCACGGACACGCAAGCCATTGCGGAATACCTGCGGCAAACTATCATGCAGCACTATGGGTTAAACGAAACAACCATTGCGGAACGATTTGCCGATACGCGCGACACGCTTTGTTATGCCACCAATGATAACCAGGCAGCGGTACTGGGCATGTTAAACACACCCGCCGATTTGGCGATTGTGGTAGGCGGTTACAATTCATCCAATACCACCCACCTGGTGGAAATTTGCGAAGCAAAACTGCCCACCTGGTTTATCAGCAGCGAAGAGAAATTATTATCGAAGGAAAAGATTCTGCATTATGATTTCCATGTGCGGCAGGAACTTTTATCATCGGAATATCTTCCTTCCGCAGAACCCTTGAGCATACTGGTGACCAGTGGCGCCTCCTGCCCGGATGCAGTGGTGGAATCCGTTATCCGGAAGCTGGCGTTCTTTTATGGCGTGGAAACTGCCATTGGCAGAATAACGGAAGAAATGAGTGATTGCTGAAAACAGGGTTGTATTACATGATTCAATAAAATAAAAACCATCACCATGAAACCAATTTTCTTCCTGGCCTTTTTATTATTTGCGATAACCGCCGGAGAAGCACAGCAAAAACGGGATACCATTCATGCCGGCTCCAAACCGCAGAAAACAAAAATGAAAGACGAGCTGGGGCTCAGTAAAAAACAAGCCGCCGAAGTAAAAGCATCCAAAAAAGAATACAAGGCAGAAAAAGACAAGGTGGAAAAGAATGCGGCGCTTTCCGAATCGGAAAAAAAAGAAAAGATTAAGCACCTGAAAGAAGAGAGAAATAAAAAGGTAGACGGTACGCTCACGCCCGAACAAAAAGAAAAGGCCAAGATGCTAAAGAAAAAAAAGAAGAATAGTGCATAGCGTAAAATTTTCTTAATATGATGGATTTGAAAGCCGAAATGCAACCTTCACAGGTATCTTGCACCCTTTCAGGGCTGCCTTTAACTACGCGGTTGTAAAGCCAATGATTTATACTCATGACCGGATTCATTCCTGCTCACGCATCTGGATCCAAATCTTTGTCATTCCGACCTTAGGAGGAATCTCCGTCCGCGGTGGATTTCAAATATTCATAAGGCAGAAAGCGATACACATTAGATAAAAACTACAAAGCCCGGCATTCTCAGCCAGGCCCTGTCTCTGCTAACCTGAGCGGTTATAGTAAGGTGAAAGATTCTAAAAAATTGGTATTGAAATCGCCTGCGCGGAAACGTTCGTCTTTCATCAATTGCAGGTGAAAGGGAATCGTGGTTTTTACACCTTCAATTA
Organism: Bacteroidota bacterium; assembly: GCA_040007355.1. Classification (GTDB taxonomy): domain Bacteria; phylum Bacteroidota; class Bacteroidia; order Chitinophagales; family Chitinophagaceae; genus JACMLD01. Next base: position 6,843 of record JBDTVE010000009.1, read on the forward strand.
CATATTCCGTCAACGCACGGTGCATGGTGTCGATGGCTTCTTTACGTGTGCGGGCCGTGGCAATAATCTTTCCAATCATGGAATCATAATAAGGTGGAATGGTATAACCCGCATACACATGCGAATCTACGCGTATGCCATGACCGCCGGGCTGGTTCAGCACAGTGATCCGGCCCGGGCTGGGTCTGAAATCATTATACGGATCTTCGGCATTGATACGGCATTCAATGGCATGGCCCTGCGGTTCATAATTCTCTCCGCTGATGGACTCTCCCGCCGCAATTTTTATCTGCTCCTTTATTAAGTCAAAATTCACCACTTCTTCCGTTACACAGTGTTCCACCTGTATACGGGTATTCATTTCCATGAAATAAAAATTGCGGTATTTGTCGACCAGGAATTCAATGGTGCCCACGCTTTCATAGTTGATGGCAGAAGCTGCTTTGATGGCGGCTTCACCCATCCGTTGTCTTAGTTCGGCCGTCATAAACGGTGAGGGCGATTCTTCCACCAGTTTCTGGTGACGGCGCTGGATGGAACAGTCCCTTTCGCTTAAATGACTCACTTTGCCGTATTGGTCGCCCGCCACCTGTATCTCGATATGACGCGGTTCTTCTACAAATTTTTCGATATAAATGCCATCGTTTTTAAAAGAGGCGCCGGCCTCCATTTTAGCCGTATTAAAAGCCTTTTCAATTTCTTCCTCTTGCCATACCACGCGCATGCCCTTTCCGCCGCCGCCGGCCGTTGCCTTTAAGATAACAGGATAGCCTATTTCCGCGGCAAGTTGTTTGGCATGGTCAACACCCGAAAGCAGTTCCTTGCTGCCCGGAACCACGGGTACGCCTGCCCGGATCATGGTTTCCTTAGCGGTAATTTTATCGCCCATGGCGTTTATCATATCGGGCGTAGGGCCTATAAACTTGATGCCGTGTTCCAGGCATATCTGTGCAAATTTTGAATTCTCCGCCAGGAACCCGTAACCGGGGTGGATGCCATCGGCATTGGTGATTTCCGCCGCCGCCATGATATGCGGAATATTGAGGTAGGAGTCTGAGCTCTGGGGTTTGCCGATACAGACTGCTTCATCGGCAAATTTTACGTGCAAGCTGTCTTTATCTGCTGTGGAATAAACAGCCACTGTTTTTATGCCCATTTCCCTGCAGGTGCGTATTACACGCAAGGCAATTTCTCCCCTATTGGCAATTAATATTTTTTTAAACATAGATCTAAAAATGTGAGCATGTAAAAATGCGCAAAAGGGGAAAACAGGCGGTTGAAAATAGCGGTTCACCATTTTCACACACCGTTTGCCTTATTTACACATTATTGCGGTTCCACCAGGTACAACGGTTGGTCATACTCAACGGGCGATGCATCATCAACCAGTATTTTCACCACTTTACCGCTTACTTCGCTTTCAATTTCGTTAAACAGTTTCATGGCTTCAATAATACAAACCACCTTGCCAGGGGTAATCTCATCCCCTACTTCAACAAATAAAGGTTTGTCCGGAGAAGCCCGGCGGTAAAACGTACCAATCATCGGGCTTTTTATAGTGATAAGGTTGGAAGAAGCAGCGTTATCGGCGGCGGATTTTGTTTTTTCCAAGTGCGGGGCGGCAACGGGCGGCGGCAGGGCGGCAGCCATGGGTTGCTGTGCATAGATCGGCGCAGCCAGCACCTGTTGTATGGTTTCCTGTTTTTGTTTGATGGTAATTTTAAATCCTTTTTCTTCTACCGTAATCTCACCTATATTGGACTTATTTATGAGGCGAATGAGTTCCTGAATTTGTTTGAAATCCATATGGCTGAATTTTTTTCAGTAAATAATGGTGGGCTAAGATAAGAGAAAACTGTGAACCATAATTCATTAGATTTTTTAATACAGGAATATACTTAAAAAGAAAAACCCGGGTTTTCCGGGTTTGCATCTGTCCCGCTTTTAAAAATCCAATAAACCGGGGCTGGCCTAATCCTTTACCCGTTCCACATATTCACCCGTTTTGGTATTGATACGGATGCGTTCTCCTTCGTTAACAAACAATGGCACCATAACCGTGGCACCCGGCTCAACGGTGGCTGGTTTCAAGGTGCGGGTAGCGGTATCGCCCTTCATGCCTGGTTCGCTGTAGGTAACCAGCACCACTATTTTGTCGGGCAGTTCCACGCTCATGGGCAATTCGGTTTCGGTATTCATCAATACGCTTACGGCCTGGCCTTCTTTCAAAAACTGCGGGGCATCCACCATGGTTTCCTGCACGGTTACCTGTTCAAAGGTTTCATTGTCCATAAAACTATAGCCGGTATCGTCTTTATACAGGTACTGGTAGTCTTTTCTTTCCACGCGTACGGGATAAATATTATCACCGCTGTTCCAGGTTTTTTCGATGCTGCGGCTGTTATCAACACCTTTCAGTTTAGCCCATACCTTTGCGGCGGCCCTGGCTGTTTTGTTTTCACCAAACTCGATTACACTGTACAAACTGCCGTCTAATTTGATAATCATACCCCGACTGATGTCTGCCGTTGTTGCCATAATAAAAAATTTAAGAGGCGGCAAAGCTAAGGAAAAAACTTTTGGCGCCCGGCTTTAGTGAATGGCGGCCTTTCTGGAGGCGGGTTTCTTTTTTTCCGAGATTTCACCTTGCCGTTTGCCGGGCATAACTCGCATGAGTTCAAGGTATTGGCGGTTCTATCCGGAAGCCGGGCTACTACCGTCAGGCTGATCTTATTATCGTCACCGGCAAAGCCGGGTAAGGATATCTCCAGGGCAGGCGGCATAACCGTCAATGAAGAGGAGGTCCTGGATATTGATGCTTTAATCCCGCAGAAACCCGGTAAAGGTAGATGAGTTTGTAGCTGATGCCCGGGTTGAAAACAAACTCCTTAAAAGCTTTGGGTTCAAACCCGCCAAACCTTATTTTTGCAATCCAATTACGGATTGCCCCATAGTATAATGGTAGTACGACAGTTTTTGGTACTGTTTGTCTTGGTTCGAATCCAGGTGGGGCAACCAGGCTGGAGTGAAGACTTCGGCTTTTTTATTAGTTTTGCGTTTGTATTTACTGCCCGATAGTATAACGGTAGTACAGCAGATTCTGGTTCTGCTTGTCTTGGTTCGAATCCAGGTCGGGTAACCAAAGTGGACAAATCGATTTTTTGGTCGGTTTGTCCATTTTTATTTTCGCTGAAACCCTCTCCCATGGCCCATATCAGCCGAACAGCTTCGTTGACTCTTGTGGTTCGATAAGATTGGCCGTCAAAGACCATTTTTTCGGGAAATATCGAACCAATTATCTGCCTTTTCACTTCATTGTCAGAATTTTCATAAAGCTGATCCATCTGAGACAGCGACTGAACGGCCCTTTTAAGCAAATCATCAATATTGTCTGACTGTCTGGAAAGTTCGAAAATTGTACAGTCTAGTCTCTCAATCTTTTGTTCATACTCCGCCTTGATGGTTTTGTATTCTGAAGGTTCAATTTCACCTGTCAGCAACAACCTACGCGCATTTGCCAGCTCCATATTGGCCTTTTGTAAATCCCCCTGCACCTTTTTACTTTCCTCTTTTTGACCTCTTGATTTTGCCCTTAATTCTTGTTCCAGCACCAATTTGAAAACTTCACTCATACCAGGCTTCGGCAGCAAGTTTTTCAGCGATGAAGAAAACAATCGATTATCATCAGCGGCTTTAAACCTAACTCCACATTTTGCATTACAGTGATAGTAATAATATTTTTGATTGGCTCTCCCGGTTGACGCACTGCCAGTTAAAAGCTTACCGCATTTAGGGCAAAGTAAATACCCTCGTAGTTGTAAAATCTCATGTGAACCAACGGTGGTCCTGTAAAATTGTTTTTTTCCATCCAGGATATCTTGTACTTTATAAAATAAAGTTTCGGATATAAGTGGCTCATGCAATCCAGGAACATGTTTTGGTGATTCGTCTTTGTAGCCAGCCACATAGATACGCCCGCAATAAACTGGGTTGCGTAACAGAAGCCAAATGTTAGACTTGCACGACATCAATCCTTTTTTCAAAGCTTGCTGGATAGCTTGCTCTGTTTTCAACTGACCTTCGGCAACTGTTTCAAAAATCCATTTCATTATGGATGCTTCCGGTTCTTTAGTCGCTATGAATTTCCTGCCATCCTCTCTTATTTTATTGCTATAGCCAACCGGAGCCTGACACATCCACCGGCCTTCCTTCCTTGCTTTTCGCATTCCCATTACAACATTTAATGCGCGGCGATCATTTTCCACTTCGGGAGCTGCCAGATAAAAAGCAAGCATCAATTTATTTTCTGGAACATTCATGTCGAGGGCCTGCTCGATTGCTTGGGGATCTATACCTATTCTGCGCAAAGTATTTATCATCTGATAAGCGTCTGCGGCATTGCGGCTAAATCGATCCCATTTTGTAAATAAAATGAAATCAACGGTGCTCTGTTTTCGTTTCACATCCTGCAACAAATCCATCCATTGTGGACGATTAAAATTCTTTGCAGAATGATCTTCAAAAATTATCCGCCTTACTGCAATTTTATTTACCTCACAATAGCGCTGCAAACGCTCGGCCTGGTCACGTTGAGAGTAACCTTTATCGGCTTGTTCATCGGTGCTCACGCGCACATATAAATCTGCTTTCATGATTGTGTATTTTGGTTCAAAGTCAGCTTAGCTAATTTAACCATAAAAGCCAGGATTTTTTCCGCATCTTCCAACGAAATATGCATATCATTTTCCCATAAAATTTTTAGCACCATTTCTGGTTTTACGCACTCCATAATTACCTCCACTTTTTTCTCCAATGCGGCCACAAAAAATTATTTGAATCAAGGCCCCGAAAAACATTTTTAAAAAGTTTTTCTGATACATTAATTACAAAATAAAAAAGAGGGGGCAGCATTGAAAAAATCACTCGTCACATAAATTATTTTCACCCTGTAAAGTTAAAGTCAAGACGTGTCTTTATAGGCGTTTGACCCATACCAAAAATTGAATAGGTGGATGCTATTTTTTGTCTGACAAGTTTCAAGAAATATTGGCGTTGAAAATGACCAGGAAGAACTCTTCGGTAAATGCAAAAAAGGTACAATTTACAAATACAAACTA
>JBDTVE010000010.1:0-5607 GCA_040007355.1 Bacteroidota bacterium
TGCGTATTGTACCTGATAAAGGCTTCTTTTGAATCATTCAAAGACCTTGCTTCGTTTTCCGTTAGTATAAAACCGTTTTGCGCCAGGGCTATTGCCGGCGTTATCAATACCTTAAAAGGCAGCCGGGCATATTTAAGCGACGCAAACAAACCCGCCACAGTACCCGGCACGCCGGCCGCAAGATGACCGTTCTGGCTAAGGTTCATCCGGGGATTACCCGCTGCATCCAGGTACATATCCCTGCTTGCCGCCGCAGGCGCCTTCTCCCGGAAATCAATCACAATATTTCTTCCATTCTTTAGAGAAGCTACCATAAAACCACCGCCACCAATATTACCGGCACCAGGATATACAACGGCCAGCACAAGCTGCGTGGCAATGGCCGCATCAATGGCATTGCCGCCTTTTTTTAAGATGGAAATGCCCGCCCTGCTTGCCAGTGTATGCGCAGATACCACGGCCCCATTGCTGCAGGTTATTGTCTTCTGTACCTGATAACCGCCTGCCACAGCCGCGCCCCCTGTTCCCTGCCCGTATGCAATACACCCCCCCAATAAAAAAGAAAAAAGTAAACCGGCCCTGTAACTAAACATAGCATTATAATTAATGGAAGAATACCGAAGTTAAGCAAACCATGGTTTTATTAGCGCGCAAGCCAGGCATTCTCTTCAACCGGTAACCATTGAAAATCAGGTCTACCCCGGCTTCCACTAAAGCAGAAATTGCAGTTCTCCACCAAATGTAGCGTGCAATCAAAAATGAAGAATTATCTTTAACCCAACCGGGCTGGGAAATAATTTCCGCTGATACCGGTATCAATTATTGTGGATGCAAAACAACTATGCTTTGACCAAAACCCCAAAAAATGATCCCGCGCAAATGCAGGGGGAGGTTGGGGCAGACCTTATAGCCGATGACACCCATAAATAAAATGATTCATCAATAAAAAAACATTATGAACAAAACCCCATCACCAGCGTGGATGGCTATATCAGCGGTTACCCGGCAGACACGCAAAAAAGACTTCAACAAATAAGGGCCACTATCTTACAGGCTGCGCCTGGTGCCGAAGAAGTAATCAGTTACCAGATGCCCGCGTTTAAATGCCATGGCATGCTGGTATATTTTGGAGCCTATGAAAAACATATTGGGTTTTATCCCCTGCCTGCCGGCATTGCAATGTTCAGCCGGGAAATAGCCGGGTATAAACATTCAAAGGGTGCGATTCAGTTTCCCCTGGACAAACCGCTTCCGCTGCAGCTGGTAACTAAAATGGTACGGTTTCGCGTGAAAAAAAACCTGGAAAAAGGAATCATAAAAAACGGGAAGAACAAAAAATAAATTACGTTTATGCGAAACTGTGAGTAAATGATTATTGCTTTTATCCAGAGCTTCCTCTGATCAGGATTAAACCACTTTGAAAACAACTGTGTCTTAGGCAATGAAAAAAAATGCAGGTATATTACTTTATAAATTCGTTGACAATAAACCAACGGTGCTGCTGGTACACCCGGGTGGTCCGTTCTGGAAGAATAAGGATGCCGGTGCATGGTCCATCCCAAAGGGAGAATTTACAGAAGATGAAGATGCGCTGGAAGCTGCCCGGCGTGAATTTGAAGAAGAAACCGGCACTGCCTGCAGCGGAAATTTTATCGCCTTGTCGCCGGTAAAACAGGCATCCGGAAAAATGGTATACACCTGGGCCCTGGAAAAGGATCTGGATACCAGTAAAATAAAAAGTAATGAATTTACAATGGAATGGCCTCCCAAATCCGGTATGCAACAGTCTTTTCCTGAAATAGATAAGGCGCAATGGTTCTCCACAGCAATGGCAAACCAAAAGATCAATGCGGCCCAGGTGGGTTTAATAGCCGAACTGTTGCGCCTGTTGAAATAGGTCAGGCTGTATGTTTTACCGGCCCCAACCCCATTTTAAAAATACCGGCATGGCGCAGGCCCAGGTGGCGATATCGTGCCTGCCCTCTTTTAGTTCCAGGTAACGGATATCTTTTTGCCGGTTATATCCTTTGGCCACCAGTTCAGCCACCAGGCCAAGGGTATCATCTATAGCATCAATAATACCGTTGTTATTCCGGTCCATCGTTTCATCCTGCGTGCCGGTTTCAAAAAAGAATTTTAGCCATGGATAATAGCCACCTGCTCTTACCTGCGCATGCATGATGCGGTCGGTCTCCTCCTGGTATCCGTTCTCCAGCGCACGGGTACGCCACCATAGAGAACCCGAAAAAACACCCACGCGCAAAAATTCCTGCGGGTGGTTCCATACAATGTCCAGTGCGCTTAACCCACCCAGTGAAAACCCTGCAAAAGATTTACTTGCAAATGAAGCCATGCCATAGGTGGCGCTGATAAACGGCATCAGTTCTTCCAAAACAAACTTTGCATACGCACCCGCCTTTGCACCGCGCCCCATATAATCCGTACTGGACGCCGTGCCATATTCCACCTTTCGGTCTCTGGCGCTATGAATGGCTACACAGGCCAGCGGCGCCAGCTCATCTGCAGTCAGCATCTCTGAAAGAATACCTGCCAATCCCAGTTCTTCCATATTTTGCCCGTCATTGATAAGCAGGAGATGGATGGGGTTGCGGTAAGCGTACAGCTCCTGTCGTGGAAAAAAGCAGGTAATGGTTACGATACGCTCCAGGAAAGCAGATGACAATTGGAGGTTTTCAGTAAGTAAGACTTCAGTTTCGTGCTGTTGCATACCATTCAAAAATAAGGAAATCATGTAAATACCGCCACTCCGGGAGGGTTAACCCGAATCAGTAAACGTTAAATATTCTTTTGTTTTTCTGACTCGATAAAAATATATTTGATTAAGCAGATAGGAGAACCTGTACTGCTGTTTTATATCCATTGCCGGAGACCTGTTCTTATCGCAGGTTATCATCCATATTACTAAACCGTCTGTTATGAAAAAGATTGGAATTTTGTTTGGACAGGAACGCAGCTTTCCCACGGCGTTTATTGAAAGAGTCAACAGCAAACAGGTAAACGGCATTAACGCCGAAGCGGTTCGGATAGACAAAGTGATGCAGGGCGAGCCTACAGAATATGCGGTTATCATTGATCGCATCAGCCAGGATATCCCGTTTTACCGCGCGTATCTCAAAAATGCTGCACTTACCGGTACCGCCGTTATTAACAACCCGTTCTGGTGGAGCGCCGACGAAAAATTTTTCAACAACTGCCTGGCCACAAAAATTGATGTGCCGGTGCCAAAAACCGTTATCCTTCCTTCCAAAGACCACCCGGATAATACCTCCGGTAATTCCTTTTCCAACCTGGCTTATCCGCTCGACTGGGAAAACATATTTAAATACATCGGTTTTCCAGCCTATATGAAGCCTTTTGCAGGCGGTGGATGGAAACATGTATACAAATTGACGAGTGCCGAAGATTTTTTTCAGAAACATGGCGAAACGGGGCAACTGGTCATGTTGTTACAGGAAGAAATTGTTTTTGATGAATACTATCGATGTTATTGCATCGGTGGCAAATACGTTCGCATTATGCCCTACGAACCCCGCAACCCGCACCATCTGCGTTACGTGGCAAATTTTACACCCAGCCCTGAACGCCTCAAACAGATGGAAGAAATTGTATTGCGCATCAACCGTTACCTGGGGTATGATTTTAACACGGTGGAACTGGCCCTGCGTGACGGCATACCCTATGCAATTGATTTTTGTAACCCCGCGCCCGATGCAGATCTGAACAGCGTAGGGCAGGATAATTTTAACTGGGTAGTGGAAACCGCCGCCAATTTTGCGATTGAAAAAACACTGGCCTATAAACCCGGAATCGATAATTTAACCTGGGGTGAATATATAAAACGCGGCAGCGAAAAACAACCGCTGGTATAATTAATAATATTTACAGGTTGGGCAGCCCTCCGCGCCAACTGGCCTGCAACCACCGCTTACCCTACACCGCCTTTCTTAAATACCGATTTTTATGGCAAATATCAGCTACAAACATTTTACCCTTGGCATAGAAGAAGAATACATGGTTCTTGACCCGCAAACAAGAGAGCTTAAAAGTCATGAACAAAAAATTGTGCACGAAGGACAGAAGATGATAAAAGACAAGGTAAAAGCCGAAATGCACCAGGCCGTGGTAGAAGTGGGCACGGATATCTGCCAGGATATTGACGAGGCCCATAAAGATGTACAGTTGCTGAGAAAAACAATTTCCGGGATTGCAGAATCAATGGGTCTATGGGTAGGCGCATCGGGCACACATCCTTTCAGTCTTTGGCAAAGCCAGCTTATTACCGACCATGCGCGTTACAACGAAATTGTAAATGAATTGCAGGAAGCCGCGCGCAGCAACCTGATCTTTGGATTGCATGTTCATGTGGGTATGGAAACACGGGATATGGCCGTACACATCGCCAATTCAGCCAGGTATTTTTTACCTCATATCTATGCCCTCAGCACTAATTCCCCTTTTTGGGAAGGAAGAAAAACAGGGTATAAATCTTACCGCACGAAAGTTTTTGACAAATTTCCGCGTACCGGCATCCCAGACTATTTTGAGAGCATTGAAGCCTATGATCGCTATATAAAACTATTGATCAAAACAAACTGTATCGACAATGCCAAGAAGATTTGGTGGGATCTGCGCGTTCATCCGTTTTTTAACACCGTGGAATTCCGCATCTGCGACGTACCCTTGACAGTAAAAGAAACCATCATCATTACAGCCTTGTTCCAGGCTATTTGCGCAAAGCTGTACCAGTTACGTTCCAGGAACATGAATTACATGATGTACCAACGTGCCCTGATAAATGAAAACAAATGGCGCGCCGGACGCTACGGCATAGACGGCTACCTGATTGATTTTGGAAAAGAAGAAGAAGTAAACACCCGGGTTTTGATCTATGAATTGCTGGATTTTATTGACGATGTGGTGGATGAACTGGGCAGCCGCCATATTATTAATCTCGTTCCATCACTATTGGAAACCGGCACCGGCGCAGACCGACAGCTCAAAATTTTTGAACAAACCAATAGCCTGATATCCGTGGTGGATTTTATTCACGATCAGTTTTTACAGGAATTTTAACGACTAAGCCATTGCGACTAAGTATAAACCTTTACAACCTGCGGCATCTGCTGACCGTTGTGACCGCTATAAAAAATAAATCCTTAAACATTTTGAATTCCACCCCTGCCCGGCGTAGCTTTGCCAGGTAATTAATATTCTACTTAAAGCCGCTCTGGCCCTGAATTAGCCTGGATTATTACTATACCCGCATAAATGCGTCCTGTTCAGTAGGTACGCAGTCATATTATTATTAAACGTAAGCATAGCAGGGACGGTTATGATTACACAACCAGCCCAGTATTATACCTGTGGCTGGTTGTTGTTTTTATACACCTGGGTTAGCACATGCCGGCCTTTTTATTTGATCCTTAGCACTCAACGGGCGCTCTCCCCAACTCGGTAAAATGCTGCATTGAAAAAAGCGCGGGCACTCCTGCCATGTTTTACTTTATCAATATAGTATATTAGCGGTTCATGAACCATCAATTATACTCAAATCAATAATTGGTGTAAACGATGCCTGGCACAAAA
>JBDTVE010000011.1:0-4505 GCA_040007355.1 Bacteroidota bacterium
ACAGAAATGGATTTTTTTCACAAAGACGGAACCATGTTTTGCGGATCTGTTAATGCCAATACCATCAAAAACGAACAGGGAGAAACGGATGCTGTTGTTTTTATTATAACCGATATCAGCCTCCGTAAAAAACTGGAGCAACAGCTGAAACAGTCCAATGAAGAACTGGAACAACGGGTAAAGGAACGCACCGAAGAAATATACAATAATGAAAAACGTTTCCGCGCCCTTATTGAAAACAGTGCGGAAGGAATTGCTTTAACGGATGAAAATGCGCATGTGCTGTACCGGAGCCCCGCGGCCTTAAAAATTACGGGTGAATTACCCATGGGCTATGCCCTGAACAATACCCACCCGGATGACCTGGAAATGATGAAAAACAAACACGGCGAAGTGTTGCAAAAACCCGGCATACCAGTTGGTTTCCAGGCAAGATTTCTCCAGGAAACCGGTCATTATTTCTGGTTGGAAGGTACCATTACAAACCTCCTGCACCTGGAAGGGGTCAACGCGATTGTAGTCAATTACCGCGATATCAGCTCCCGGAAAGAAACGGAAGAAAAACTAATTGCCAGCGAAGAACAATTTCGTAGAACCCTAGATAACATGCTCGAAGGGGTGCAGATTATTGGTTTCGACTGGCGTTATATCTATGTAAACGATTCGATGGCCAGGCACGGAAAATATCCTAAAGAGGAATTCATCGGCCATACGGTTATGGAAAAATATCCCGGTATTGAACAAACGAAAATCTACCAGGTTTACCAGCGTTGTTTTAAGGAGCGGGTGGCTATTCATCTTGAAAACGAGTTTGTATTCCCCGATAAAACCGTTGCCTGGTTCGAACTCAGTTTTCAACCGGTTCCCGAAGGTCTTTTTATCCTTTCCGTTGATATCACTGACCGGAAAAAAGCAGAAGAGCAACTTATAAAAAGTGAAAAAGTATACCGCAGTCTTTTTGAAAACATGCGGCATGGTTTTGCCTATTGCAAAGGTGAATTTGAAAACGGGCGTTTAGTTGATTATATCCACCTGGGAGTAAACAAAGAATTTGAGATTATAACGGGTTTGGGCGACGTAACCTGGAAAAAACTATCCGACCTGGTTCCGGGCCTCCTCCAGGCTAGGCCGCAATACGCGGAAATACTGGGCCGGGTAGCGCTGGAAGGTGGTACTAAAAAATTTGAGATGTATGCAGAACCGCTTGGCAAATGGTTCTCTGTTTCATTGTACAGCCCTGAGAAAGCGTACTTTGTGTTGCTGGTGGACAATATTACCGATCGCAAACGGATCGAACACAAGATAAAAAAATTAAATGCCGAACTGGAAAAACGGGTGATAAAACGAACGGGGGAACTAAAAAAGATGAACGGGGAACTGGAGGCATTTTCCTATTCGGTTTCACACGATCTGAGGGCTCCCCTGCGAGCCATTATTGGTTTTACCGCCATCCTGGAAGAGGAATACGGCAGTAAACTAGACGAGGAAGCGCGGCGTATCACATCGGTGATAAAGCGCAATACCCTGAAGATGGGTCACCTGATAGACGACCTGTTGACTTTTTCAAGAATGGGCAGGCAGGACCTTCTTAAAAGCCGCGTCAATACCCAGGCTATGGTCAGTGAGATCATACAGCAGCCTGATATACAACAATACATTGACCTGAAACCAGTTAATTGGGTCATTCATACTTTACCCGATATGCACGCGGATATTAATACCATTCGGCAGGTATGGATCAACCTCATTGCCAATGCCGTAAAATATTCGGGAAAAGTTGAACATCCCCGGGTTGAAATTGGCTCCCTTACCGAATCAGGAAAAATTATTTTTTTTGTGAAAGATAATGGCGTGGGATTTGACGAGAAATATAAAGACAAACTGTTCGGGGTTTTTCAGCGGCTGCATGCCGCCGATGATTTTGAGGGAACCGGCATCGGCCTCGCAATCGTGGAAAAAATCGTTTCCAAACACGATGGCCAGGTTTGGGCCAATGCGGAACTAGACAAAGGGGCAACTTTTTATTTCAGCCTGCCGGTCAATGCTCATGGCAGCGAGGAAACAACAGCGTGATAACTACTAAATCAAATACATGATGAATTTCGACTCTGTTGAACTGCTGCTGGTGGAAGATAATATCAACGATGCGGAATTAACCACCCGGGAGTTAAAAAAGAACAACCTGGCCAATAACCTATTTCACGTAAAAGATGGCGCAGAGGCGCTGGAGTTTCTTTTTGCAAGGGGCAAATATGCAGGTGCCCGCAATGTGACCCATACTCCCAAAGTAGTGTTGCTTGACATACAAATGCCCAAAGTGAACGGCATAGAAGTGCTGCAGCAACTAAAGGCCGATGAACGCACAAAGGCCACCCCGGTTGTTATACTTACCTCTTCCAAGGAAGACCCAGACATCCAAAGATGCTACGATCTTGGTGCCAACAGCTATATTGTAAAACCGGTAAATTTTGAAAGGTTCGCAGAAGCCATTAAAAATCTTGGTTTCTACTGGTTATTGCTGAATCAACCCCCTCTTTAACTATGGAAGAAAAAATGAAAATACTATTATTGGAAGACAGCCCGGCGGATGCTGAGATAATAAAAAGGTTTTTGTTGAAGGAAAAAATGCAATGCGAATTCCGCCTGGTAACAGACAGGAAAAGTTTTTTAGAGGCGCTTGATGAATTTTCACCCCGGGTGATTCTTTCTGACAATTCCATGCCGCAATTCAATGCGAGCGAGGCCTTGAAAATAACCCGGCTTCGGAGCCAGTATATTCCTTTTATAATGGTAACCGGCACGGTTTCCGAAGAGTTTGCCGCTAGTATTATTAAACAGGGCGCCGACGACTACATCCTGAAAGACCGAATGAGCCGACTACCGGCCGCCATTGAAACGGCTTTAAAACAACGAGAGGCGGAAAAAGAAATAACGGATTATAAATACGCGCTGGACCAGGGTTACCTGGTCTCATTTACAGACGAAAAAGGCATTATTCAATATGCCAATGATAATTTCTGCAAGATATCCGGCTACACCGCGGAAGAACTAACGGGTGTGGACCACCGCATTGTAAATTCCGGTTACCATCCCAAATCATACTTCTGTGATATGTGGGCCATCATTGGCCGTGGTGAAATATGGAAAGGCGAATTCTGCAATAAAGCAAAGGACGGTAGCCTATATTGGGTGGAAACAGCCATCGTACCTTTTTTGAACGATTGGGGTCGCCCTTACCAATACCTGTCTATGCGTACCGATATAACTGAGCGGAAAAGGGTTGAGGCGGAACTGCAAAAAAGCAACGAACGTTTCAAATATGCCACCATGGCATCTTCTGACATCATATGGGAGCTGAATTTTGAGACCGGCGAATACAACGTATATGAAGGAAAGGAAAAATTAGTGGGATTCAATACCATCTCGCACTGGCAGCTCGGGATAGACGGTGAATATATTGTTACGGAAGACCGTGAAAGGGTAAAGAAAAGTTTTGATGAGGCCAGGTCAAACCCGGCTACCACTTTGTGGAACGAAGAATACCGTATCTATTCTGTAAATAACTCAATACTGGATATCATTAACCATGCTATTTTTATACGCAATGAAAAAGGAGAAACGATCAGGGCCATTGGTGCCATTACAGATATTACCGAGAAAAAGAAGCTGGAATCCGAACTGTTTGAACAACACCGAAACGAACAGTTAAAGATAACCGCCACCGCCCTGGATGCACAGGAAAAAGAACGAAACGCCATTGGTCAGGAATTGCACGACAATGTAAACCAGATCCTGATGGGTACCAAACTACTGCTTTCGGTGGTGAAGAATGACCCCGAAGAAAATCATTCGCTTATCAGCTCCTGTATGGAAAACCTGCAAAATGCCATTGATGAAAACCGGAAAATAGCCCACGTACTGGTGGCGCCTGATTTTCATTCCATCAGCCTGACCGACCAATTAAGCAACCTGGTAGATAGTATGCTTAAAACCTCCGGAATTGAAACGCATATAGATACCGAAGACCTGCAGGAAAAATTGATGGGCGAAGCCTGTAAACTGCCCGTTTACCGGATTGCACAGGAACAATGCACCAATATTGCAAAATATTCCGGGGCCAGGGTTGTAAACATCCTGTTGTCTACTACCAATTCAGTTTTTAAAATGGTTATTTCGGATGATGGAAAGGGAATGGAAAGCAACAAAAAAACAAATGGCATCGGGCTTAAGAATATCAAAGGCCGGCTAAGCATTTTAAACGGCACCGCCAGTATCATTACCTCCCCTGGTAAAGGATTTACGCTGGAAGTTTCTATCCCTATTTAACAAAAATAGATGGACAACAACATTAAAAGTTAATGTAAGATTAATTGAACCGGTCGGCAATTAACAGGAAATTGAAAAACATTGATCAGGTATTTTTTCAATGGTCAATTAAATTATCTAAAGACAGACAGTCGATACTTAAAGCGCTTATTGTTGATGCGGAAATTGACAGGTAGTTC
>JBDTVE010000012.1:0-8519 GCA_040007355.1 Bacteroidota bacterium
TGGGATATATTTACCCTTTTGTTGAACTTGCGCTGGGAATTGCCTATTTGCTGGTTCCCGGCAATATGCTAACCAATTTGGCCACCCTGTTTATCATACTGGTGCGCCTTACCGGTGTTTGCAGGCCGTAGTACCAAAAAGGAAAATACAATGTGCCTGTCTGGGCGCCTTGTTCAACCTGCCCATGAGTAACATTTTTACCATTATGGAAGCCGGCCTGATGATTGGTATGAGTGTTGTGATGTTGCTGACCATGATTTGATCAGATTAATCCTGAACGCCAAAACATATACCATGAAAATATTTTATTTGATGGTCGTTTTCCTCGCAGTTAACCACCTTTCTGCTTTTGCACAACACAAACATCACATGATGCACGACAGCGCCACAGCCGCTGTGCGCGACACCATACCCATGATGGATGGAATGGATATGTGCAATGATGAAATGAATATGGATCACAGCGGAATGAGCCATTCATTTTCCCTGCAGTTGCCCATGAGCAGGAATGGCTCCGGTACAGGCTGGCTGCCGGACGCATCGCCAATGTATGGTTATCTGTTTCATACAAATAAGTGGATGTACATGCTGCATGGTAATTTGTTTCTTCGGTACAACAAACAGGATCTTACCAATAAAGGCTCCAGGGGTGCGGAAAAGTTTGATGCGCCGGACTGGCTCATGCTGATGGGACAAAGACCGGTGGCAAAAAAAGGTTTGTTTCGTTTTAGCGCCATGCTTTCCCTGGATGCCCTTACCGGGGGCAATGGTTATCCCCTGTTATTTCAGAGCGGCGAGGCATACAAAGGCAACCCTATCGTAGACCGCCAGCACCCGCACGATCTTTTTACGGAACTGTCTGTGGGCTATACACAGGCATTATCAAAAAAGACGGATCTGTTTGTATACTTTGGCTACCCGGGAGAGCCGGCCCTGGGTCCCGTGGCTTTTATGCACCGCCCCGCTGCACTGGATAACCCCGATGCACCGCTGTCGCACCACTGGGCCGACGCCACGCATATCACCTTTGGTGTTGCCACTATTGGTATACGTTATAATAAATATAAGCTGGAGGCGTCTTCGTTTACCGGTCGGGAACCGGACGACCGGCGGTTTAATTTTGACAAACCGCGTTTTGATTCCTGGAGCGGTCGACTGTCTTATAACCCAACTGCCAACTGGGCATTGCAGGTATCTCATGGGTTTTTAAAAAATCCTGAAATACTGCATCCCGGCAATCTGCACCGTACAACGGCATCGGCGGTTTTCAGTACCCTGTTTCAAAACAGGAGCAGTTTAAATGCCACCCTGTTATGGGGTATGAATAAAACACCCGGCGAAACGGGGCAACAGGCCGTGCTCGCCGAAGCCTCCTGGGGAATAAAAAAATGGGCCCTCCACACGCGGTACGAGTGGGTGCAAAAATCAGTAGAAGAATTAAACCTGAATGCCGCCATCTATGACCCATCGGTGGTTTTCCCGGTAAATGCTTTTACCCTTGGCTTTCATTACAACTTGCTGCAAACACACCAAACCCGTTTGGCCCTGGGCAGCCAGATCAGTCTTTACCATGCGCCGGCGGCGCTTGATGGTCTTTATGGCAAAAATCCCCTGGCGGCAGAAATCTATTTGCGCGTGTATCCCGGAATAATGAAGACGAAAATGTAATACACGATCTGCAATATCGGCCAGCCTGGCATTTATCTGATTGATTGGCTCGTTTATTTATTACGATTAATGATGGAAGCACCATCTAATTTACCACTCATTACATAAATTGCAGCCTGATTTTATCTTAACAAATATAAAAGAAGATAAAACAGGAAATAAGTATATGAAAAGAGTAGTTGTAACCGGCCTGGGCGCGTTAACCCCCCTGGGCAATTCAGTAAAAGAATTCTGGCAGCATATTGTGGAGGGTAAAAGCGGGGCAGGACCCATTACAAAATTTGATACCAGCCGGTTTAAAACCCATTTCGCCTGCGAAGTGCGCGGTTTTAAAGCGGAAGATTTTATAGACAAAAAGGAAATAAAAAAATACGACCTGTTTACCCAATATGCCATTACGGCTACAGACGAAGCAATAAAAGATGCGGGGCTCGATTTTGCAGCGATGGAGGAACCCGAACGATACGATATCGGCGTTATCTGGGCTTCAGGTAATGGCGGCATTGGCACTTTTGAAGAGCAGTTAAAAGCTTTTCATACCGGTGACGGCACTCCGCGGTTTAACCCTTATTTTATTCCAAAAATGATAGTGGATATTGCGGCCGGCGTTATTTCCATCCGCAATAAATTATATGGACCCAATTATTGTACGGTATCGGCATGCGCTTCTTCTAATACCGCCATCATAAATGCCTTTGATACCATTCGCCTGGGCAAGGCAACCATCATGGTGGCCGGTGGGTCTGAAGCCGCCATTACACCTTCCTCGCTGGGCGGTTTTAGTTCGGCACAGGCCCTGTCTAAAAACAACGATCATTATGAAAAGGCTTCCCGTCCATTTGATAAAGACCGCGACGGGTTTGTAATGGGCGAAGGCGCAGGTGCATTGATACTGGAAGAATGGGAACATGCGGAAAAAAGGGGTGCACATATTTATGCTGAACTGGTGGGTGGTGGCATGGCAGCCGATGCCTATCATTTAACAGGCACGCCGCCGGATGGCCTGGGCGCCATGCTGGGTATTTCAAAAGCGCTTACCGATGCGCGCATTACAGCAGACAAGATAGATTATATAAACGTGCATGCCACTTCCACACCACTGGGAGATATCAGTGAACTGAATGGCATAAAAAAAATATTTTCGGATCTGCCGGTAGCCATCAGCGCTACCAAATCCATGACCGGCCATTTGCTGGGTGCCGCCGGTGCCATTGAAAGTATTATCAGCGTGCTGGCGATAAAAAACAATATAGTACCCGCTACCATTAATACAACAACGCTTGACGAAGCCGTGCCGGCAGGATTAAATATTGTGCTGGGCAAATCACTCAGCCAACCGGTGAATTATGTCCTCAACAATACTTTTGGTTTTGGCGGCCATGTAGCCAGTTCTATTTTTAAACGATACGAGGGTTAACGCGGGTTTGTCCGTTTAATAAAACGCGTACCAGGTAGGGTTGAACCTCATAATCAAGAATGGTCTTGTTTACCCTGGCCAGGGATTGTGGTATTATCCTGCTGGCGTCCGGCGTCTAATCGCGTTTGGGCAGACCCAAACAATTCCTGTTGAATAATGATTCCACCTTATTACAACACAGCCTGCAGCAGGCCCTGCAATCAATAGCAGACCGGGTGGTGCTGGTGCTGGGTGCGGGCGCAGCCGATCTTCACCTCGGTATTATGGATGAAAGGCTTTTGGTTGTTATCAAGAACTCCTGGCGGAAGGCATTGCCGCAACTGTCCGTTGCGGGGTTAGAAAGCCTGCTCAAAAAGGAACTGCTGTTCAACGGACAATTTTTATGGCTTGCGATCAGCCTTTTGTAAATGCCGTCTTACTCTATAAACTGGTAACTTTGCAAAAGGAAAAAGGGTATGCAATTGTTTCTGCCCGGTGTGCGGAAACAATCGGTATTCTCACCGTATTAGACAAGCAACTGTTCCCGGGCCTGTTACAGATAGCCGGCAATGCCGGTGCTAAGAAATTCATCCGGCAACAGCACAACGCGGAGTCTGTTGATTTATTGTTGGGAAAGTTTGATAATGACAAGGCCGCAAATTACAGTATGCTGAAAAAATTTTAAACAATCGTTCCGGATTAATAACAACAATATGCACGTGGAAATTATTTTATTTGGCCAGCTGGCAGATATTGCAGGCAGCTCCAGCATCGTTGTGAACGATGTATCCGGTACCGATGCGCTGGCAAAGACGGTCAATATACTGTACCCCGGTATGGCAGCCATAAACTATCTCATTGCCGTGGATAAAAAGATAGCCCGGGAAGATACAGCCCTGAGCGAAACAAACCTGGTGGCGCTGTTGCCACCTTTTTCAGGCGGATAAAATGCATCATAACAGCTCATCATATGAAAGATACGAACGCCAAATCCTGCTAAAGGAATTTGGCCGGACCGGCCAGCAAAAACTGGAGCAGGCCAGGGTGCTGGTAGTTGGCGCGGGCGGACTGGGTTGCGCAGCCCTACAATACCTGGCCGCAGCGGGTATTGGCTGCATTGGTATAATAGACCAGGACACCGTGGCGCTTCATAACCTGCACCGCCAGGTATTGTATGGAATGGAGGATATTGGCCATTTCAAAGCAACTCGCGCCGCAATGGCCTTGCGCCGATTAAACCCTGCTATCACTATTGAGGTGTTCAATGAAAGATTAACCGTTAAAAATGCACTGGCCTTGCTGCGCGCTTATGATCTTATCATTGATGGAACGGATAATTTCTCCACACGGTACCTGGTCAATGATGCCTGTGTATTGCTTAACAAACCGTTGGTATACGGCGCGGTTTCCAGGTTTGAAGGACAGGTGGCCGTATTTAATTATTCCGGCGATGGGCAACCGGCGGCCAATTACCGCGATCTGTTTCCGCAGCCTCCCGCTGCAGGCGAAATAGCCAACTGCGCGGAAGCGGGTGTGCTGGGTGTATTGCCGGGTATCATGGGTGCCCTGCAGGCAAGTGAAACAATAAAACTGCTCACGGGTATGGGCAAATCACTGGCGAACCGCCTGATCACTTTTAATGCCCTGGATAACCAGTTATACGAACTGCAACTAACTGCACAAAAAAATACCCGGAACCTCATCCCGTCAGATGCCGCTGCGTTTGAACAAATGGACTACGATGGGCTTTGCGGAATAATGCCGGATCCGCTTGAGATCGGTCAGCAGGAATTTGATGCGTTGAGAACAAAAGACAATCTGTTAATAATTGACGTGCGCGAATACGATGAACTGCCCGCCGTTCCCGAATTTGACCATATCCATATCCCGTTGGCCGGTATTGAAGACAAGTTTCCGACAACGGAAGCTGATACAATTATTGTATTTTGCCAATCCGGCGCCAGGAGTTTACAGGCAGCAAGATTATTGTCTGGTAAATTTGGAACTGCCCGGAAAATACGAAGCCTGGCAGGCGGCATACTGTCCTGGAAACAGCAACACTAAAAAAATAACCGTGCACAGTGTAAAGAATATATTTATACAGGGCCCCATAACCACTTTGTTCATCGGGGATCGTATACAAAAGCATCATACAAAAACAGCCATTGGCGGGCATAGTATTTTTTTGGGGCAGGTAAGGGCCGATACCATGGAGGGAAAAAAAACAGGCGCCATTGAATATACCGCCTATGAAGAAATGGCAAATGAAAAGATGCATGAAATACGCGAAGCAATATTTGACAAGTATGAACTAAGCTGTATGCACGTATATCACAGCCTGGGTACAATAGCGGTGGGTGAAATATGCCTCTTTGTTTTTACTTCGGCGCCACATAGGAAAGCCGCCATAGCTGCCTGTGAAGAAACCGTTGAACGACTGAAAGCAGAATTGCCGGTTTGGGGAAAGGAAATTTTGGAAGACGAAACCTATCAATGGAAAATTAACCGCTAAACAATGGTAAATATCACCCATAAAAACAATACGCTGCGCAAAGCCATTGCAGGCGCTGTTGTAAAATGTTCCTCCAAGCAAACGATCTTGGCGGTTGAACAACGCCTGGTTCCCAAAGGAGATGTATTTGAGTTTTCGAGGGCAGCGGGTTTGCTGGCTGTAAAAAAAACCAGTGATGTTATACCAGATTGCCATCCGCTTCCGGTAGAATACACGTCTATCGGTTATGCCATTGAAGACCTGGATATCATTATAACGGTGGAAGTGCATACCATATATAAAACCGGCGTGGAAGTAGAAGCCATGCATGGGGCAGCCATTACGGCGCTTACCATGTATGATATGCTAAAACCAATCGACAAGGGGATAGAAATAAGTTCCATCAGGTTAATCAGCAAGGAAGGTGGTAAATCAGGTTTTTTGCAGGCCCCTGCATTGTTGAAATGCGCGGTAGTGGTTTGTTCCGATACGGTATCTAAAGGAGAAAAGTCAGATGGTGCCGGTAAGGCCATTATGGAAAAACTGCGCTTATATGGGTTGGAGGCACAGCATTACGAGATCATCCCGGATATCTTTGACACCATACAACAAAAATTGAAAATGCTGGTAGAAGCGGGTAATGATTTGATTCTTTTTACCGGTGGAACCGGTGTTTCGCCCCGCGATATTACACCGGATGCCATCAGCCCCCTGCTTGACCGGGAAATACCCGGAATTATGGAAACGGCTCGTCGTTACGGTCAGGACAGGATGCCCTACGCCATGCTGTCAAGAGGGGTGGCGGGTTTTATAAATAGCAGCCTGGTCATTAGTCTGCCGGGTTCCGTAAAAGCTGTGCAGGAAACCATGGATGCTATCTTCCCCCATGTAATGCATGTGTTTGGCGTAAAAAAAGGTGAACGGCACGATTGATCAATGCCGGAAGGGTAGTTTTCATCCGCACGTATAGCTAAAAAGCAGCGGCGATGTGCCTGTGCACAATAAAGTAACGGGCGTCTGCGGCATATAGAAACGGATTGCAGTAAGACGAATTGATTATTAAAGTAGGTGATTGCGGGATAGCAACCGTTACCGATTGCTGGCAGTTGTTCCAGCAAACAAAATGGAAGGAAAGTGTTGAACGAACGGTCATGCGTAACCAGTTGCTGCAAAAAATTAATATTCTGCTGAAGGACTGATGGAAGCCGGGGCGGCTTTCAACACAAAAAGACCCAGCACTGCGGCCGTTACAGAAGCTACCAGTATACTTATCTTGGAAGCAGTAATTACAACCGGATCGGTAAAAGCAAGTTGGGTAATAAATATACTCATGGTAAACCCTATTCCACCCAGCAGGGAAGCGCCCAGCAGGTGGGTCCAGTGCAGGTTGTCCGCAAGCTTGGCAAGCTTTGTTTTTACGGCCAGCCAGGAGATAAAAAATATGCCGGCAAATTTCCCCAATAACAGACCCGCCATGATGCCAATTGAATTGGGCGTGGTAAAACTGGTTAGTATATGCGCCGGGAAAACAATGGCTGTATTGGCCAATGCAAACAGCGGCAGGATGATAAAGGCAACGGGCTTGTGCAGAGAATGCTGCAGTTTGGCGGAAAGCCCCCCTTCTTTTTCTTTTTGAAAAGGAATGGCAAAGGCCAGCAACACGCCGGCAATGGTTGCATGTACGCCCGATTGTAGCATGCAATACCACATTATCACACCGCCAACAATAAAAACGGGCAGGTAATTCATCTTTTTCTTCCCGGCAATAAAAAGCGCCAGGAAAATAATAAGGGCTGTTGCAAAATAACCAACTGAAAATTGATTGGTATAAAATATTGCAATCACGATGATGGCGCCCAGGTCGTCAATAATAGCCAATGCCGTCAAAAATATTTTTAAAGAACCGGGAATT
Organism: Bacteroidota bacterium; assembly: GCA_040007355.1. Lineage (GTDB taxonomy): Bacteria > Bacteroidota > Bacteroidia > Chitinophagales > Chitinophagaceae > JACMLD01. Next base: position 7,468 of record JBDTVE010000012.1, read on the forward strand.
TTATTGCCTGCCAACGAAAGTATACCAAGCGCAAAAGCAATATCTGTTGCCATGGGGATGCCAAAACCTGCCTGCGTGGCACTCCCCGCATTAAAAAAATAATGAATGCCTGCAGGAATCAGCATACCCCCTGCGGCAGCCAGCAAGGGAAGCAGGGCATTCCTGAAATCAGACAATTCACCTATATACAATTCGCGTTCTATTTCAAGACCCACCAGCAAAAAGAATATGGCCATCAGGCCATCATTGATCCATTGCTCAATGCTATGGTTCAACCGGGTGGGTAAAAAGGGAAGGCTTGGGGTACTATGAAAAAAATGAATATAGGATTCGCTGGCGGAGCTGTTGGAGATAATAAGCGAGAAAACCGTACAGGCAATTAAAATAAGCCCGCTTGCTTTTTCGGTGTCTGAGAAATCTTTAAAAATGGCCGATATCTTCATGCTTTCAACAATGTGTACCTGTTTTCGCTGGCGGTCAGCAGGATATGCCAGCAGCCTTCGGGAGGCGGCCGCCAGCCAGCGCATCCTCCAAATCTTGTAAAAAAAACGGTGGAATGGCATCCAGCCATACCCCCGGCACAAAGTTCGCCTGTTGAATTGGTTTCGCCAATCCTTATTTTATACAAGCTGCCTGTTCATTCGGCTGCCCTGTGCATGATACTGTGGCTTTCGGTATTTTTTTTTCATTAGCAGTTGGTTCATGCGGCTTGTTTCCTTACCGAAACGGGTGCATGTTTTAAACACAACATTAAAAGATGATGGAAATTATCCCTGCCATTACAAGGTTCCTTCTTATATTGTTACCTGTTTTTTGTAACGAACCGGGTGGGATAATTTTATCTACATGAAATATATTTTTGCCAGCAACGCTGTTTTGCCTGTTGTTGGTTTCGATTAGCCCACCTGCCAGGGACACGATATTTATACAAGACAATTTCGACTATGCCGGTAAACAATTAAAAACCTGTTGCAGGAAGCCGGGCAACACGCACTCAGCTTTCCCAGAACCATAGATAAACAAGGCAGGCTGGTGGTCTACCAATATTTACC
>JBDTVE010000013.1:0-13977 GCA_040007355.1 Bacteroidota bacterium
AGACACCCCGCAAGTAATTGGTTTCCTGAAACCGGTAATATTGATTCCTGCTGCATGCCTGGCCAATCTAAGTATGGAACAAGTAGAAGCGGTATTGTTGCATGAGCTGGTGCACATCAAACGGAATGATTACCTGACAAATCTGTTGATTGCCAGCGTGGAGATACTTTTCTTTTTCAATCCTTTTGTGAAGCAACTAACCGCGTCCATCCGCAAAGAACGTGAATACTGTTGTGATGATATGGTCATCCAGTTCCAGTACCACCCCTGCCAGTACGCTTCTGCCTTGCTTACCCTGGAAAAAAGCAGACTGATACCCGTTACCTACGGCATTGCCGCGGGTGGAAGAAGCCAGCAGCAGCTGCTCACACGCGTAGAACGCATCTTGGGCATCAGGACTAAACAGCCCGGTATGCACAAGGCCCGCGCGGGGCTTGTAACCCTGCTCTTACTGGGTTTTCTGGCAACCATGCGTCCGGAAACAAGAACGGCCGACAAACCAAGCCCCGGCACCATGCTCACGTTATCGGTTAACCGCATACAAATACCCGCCCTCAACAGCGAAGCCAACCTGGCCAAAGTACAATCCACCCTGTTGCACGCCCGCAGTACAACTGAAAAATACGATGACCGGCAAAAAACGGTTGCGCCCCCATCCAATACAAACCGTGCAAAAGAACGGAGTAGCCAGGGGGAAACAGCCGCCCAGGAAGAGATTAACAGGGAAGGAGAATCCGCCAATATCCCCCAGGTGCTAAACGTGGTCAGCAATATGACCCTCGACTTTTCACTTCCGCAGAAACCAGTAGCAGCGGTACCGGAAACGGTCTACCCGGACACAGAAACCGAAGAGCCCTATGTACCGGCCAATAGTTTTTCTTATCAACTGGTACAAGACACCTCCCTTCCAAAAATAAAAGGCGAGACCTTTGACGAAACCAGGGCCAGGGAAGCCATGGTAAAAACACAAAAGGCGCTGGAGCAGATAGACTGGCAGGCGATAGAAAAGGAATTAAAAATCAGTAAACAGGAACTGGCAAAACTGAAAAAAGTGATCACCCTACAGCTAAAAAGCCTGAACTGGCAGAAAGTAAATACTGAAACATGGCAGGCCCTGGGCCAGGAACAAATTGAAAGACTCCAGGCAACCATCAACCAGGAACAATTGCTCAGGCAATACCGCCAGGCGGAAATCTACAACGAAAACATCCGTTTACAGCTGACCGAGCAGGAACAACTGATAAAGGTAAGCGACGAGCATGCCCGGGCCGGTCTGCAAGCCGCAGAACAACAACAACTGCAGTTACAGCAGGAAATGAAAAAAAGACGGATCATATATCTTTAAATAAGGAAATACCACTAAATAATTGGATCCCCGCAACCTGACTGCGGAGATTTTTTTGTTTTGCCCGGTACCGAACCGCAAAAAAAAATACGGTTTCTTTTAGTGGGAATGTTAATACAGATTCTGTATTTATTCTCCTATTTTCGTGCTAATTACAAATCTGTATGAAATTAGAACTGCTCGGTCTTACCCCGCTGGAAAATTATCCTTACGGTTCTGGTATTGAATTTTATGACGACAAAATCTATATTATAGGGGATGACTCCCGCGACCTGCTGATAATGAACAAAAAATGGAGCAAGTCGACCCTGATTGACCTGGTAGACGCCCAGGATAAAAAGACTCCCAAAACAGCCAAATCGGACCTGGAGGCCATGACCTTGCTAAACACCGACAAAAAGCCACAGTTGCTAATCATTGGTTCGGGCGCTACTGAAAAAAGAAATAAGGCCCTGCTGCTGCAATTAAAAACCAATGCCATTAACTGGATTGACCTTTCTGTGTTTTATAACAAGATCAGGACCATTGCCGCACCCGTATTGAACATCGAAGGCATAGCTGAAGTATATGATTATCTGGTAATGGTAAACCGTGGCAATGAGAATAACCCCGGTAACCACCTGGTTATTACAAAAGCTGATTTTTGGAAAAACCAGGACAAGGCAAATATGCAAACCGTTCTGATAGATTTTGCCGATTTTGACAATAAGACGCCTGCAGGCGGCATGGGCGTTACCGGTTTGCGGTATTCAGACAAGCACGAAGACCTTTTTCTTACCGTTTCCACTGCAGATAAAACGGATGCTGCCGGCGGACGAGTAATGGGCAAAAGTTACCTGGCTGTTATTGAAAACCTGTACCGTAAAATTGGCCGCGAAAAAGGAAAGATAAAAGTGAATCACTTAATTGATCTAACGGAAGCAGATAAACGATTTGAAGGCTACAAGATCGAATCGGTATGCATTCAATCTCAGAAAGACCATAGCCTGAAACTCCAGATGATTGGCGATAACGAACAGGGCAAGACCTTTCTTTTTAAAGTATGGTTGGGCTGGTAAGCGGCCCAACGGCCTCTTATTGTTCTTCCAGTATCAAAAATTCCTGCTCCAGGGTTGGCGAAGACTTATAAACCATATCGATAAACGGGCGGCCCCATTTTGCATAATAAGGCATAAAATTCTCTATTCTTTCCTGCAGGCTGTTTTGGGGGAAAAGCGCTGTTTTTATCGCCTGGATCTGGCCCGATTGGTCTTTGTATTTTCTTTTCTCCGCCCGCAACATCTTTTTCTCCAGTTCATACAAGGGTCTAGTTGCCCGGGCGCGCAAAGCTTCAATGTGTTGCTCCAGGGTTTTGTCCGTTGCGCCTGCTTTTATTTTCAGCTTACTATAAAAATTCTTCAGCTCAGCCAGTTCGTCTTCCAGTTGCAAGGCCCCTGTTTTATTGTGGGTTACCAGGGCAGTGAGCAGTTCGGATGCGGGTTTAAAAAAATCAGCCACGGAGAAACCAAGATGTTTGATCTTTTCCCGCCATTTTTTTTCTACGATAAGAAAGGAATTGCGTACTACCAGTACCGGGTAAGGCACGCAGTAGTGCTCAAATATTTTTTTTAACTCCAGCCAATAGGCCAGCTCTCCCCCTCCTCCCACAAATAAAATATCGGGAAGGATGGTTGCCTGGAAAAGTCCCCGGAGTATAACATTGGGGCTAAACCGTTCGGGGTGTTCGTTCAGTTCCCGCAGCAATTCCGCCCGGGTAAACCGTATACTGGTATTCACCACCTTCCAGTTGGAACCATCCTGTTCTATACGCTCACGCACCGCATCCTTTAAATAAAAAAGGTTGATGGCCCTTGGGTTGGCCTGTACCTTGTAATGCGCCTGTAACTGTTCAATGGTACTGGTGGCTATCTGCGCGGACGTCTGGTTTAACAGATCATCTTCAAAAACCGGCAACAAGGGTCTTTTAAGATCGGCGCTGTCCGGAATCAGCACTACTAAACCAAAACGCGCAAACAACGCATCAATAAATGCAAAGGTTGCCGTTTGAATATCGGGGCTTTGTCCATAACAGTCTTTTAATAACTGCACCAGCTCTTTTCCATGGGGCTGAACCGAGAGTTCCCCCTCAATACGGTCTATTATCTTTTCAAGGCCCCTGGTATTCATCCTGCCCACAGCCCCGGTCTGCTCCGTATTCCACACAATCTTTTCATTGTTAAGCCAGATGTTTCCCAGTTCGTCCAGGTCGGCGTCTTCGCTGCCCATATAAAAAACCGGTACAAAATGATAAGCAGGAAGTTGCTCCCTGCACCAGGCGGCCAGTTTTATTACATGCAATATTTTGTAGACAAAGTAGAGGGTGCCGGTAAAGATAACCGGCTGGTGGGCCGTGGTAATCGTAAATGTATTTTCATCGGCTAGCAATAGGATATTTTTTCTTACTTCGTCGGTTGTAGTAAGACCGGCATACTGGTTTTCCAATGCGGTCACCAATGTGCTGCGGTGGTTACTGAATTTTTTTCTTTCGGCGATGGCCGCTTTAATACCCTCCAGGGTGGCTGCATGTTTAAAAAAAGGAATGATATCCTTGTCTTTCTGCAGATAGGCCGTAATAATCTTTGAAAAATACCCGGTATCGCTGTAGGGTATACGCGCTGATGTACAATTCATAATCTTGTAAAAATAGTATCCCCTTTACAAAAAAACGGGTTTTATGTTCATGACTGGCAACAAAAAGCGCCGAGCCGGTAAAGACTGGTTGTATGAACACCGGAAGCGGGATTAATAAAACCCGGCGCAAGATGGATTGCGGCAGGCGACATCCTGGTTTATTTCAATGTATAGGCCACAATGGAATTCTTAAAAAAAGTGGGCACATAAACTGTGCGGGTGACGGGATCGAAGCCAATATCGGCTGTATTGCTTTTTTGTTCACGGGTATCTAAAAGGGGTAAAACTTTTTTGCCTGGTTTTACATAATAAATGATCCCATTCCACACAGATACCAGGAATTCATTTTCGGCCACCTGCACTATTCCGTCCACGGCGGGTTCCATGCCACCTGCTATTTTAACTGCTTTTTTTGCGGGTTCCGTTTTCCAAAGGGCACCAGCGGCTACTGCATAAACACCCTTCTGCGTGGCCAGCACCCCGTTTAGGCCGGGAAGATCTGCTGCAAACAATTCAAATTCATCGTTGAGCAGTATGTATATGTTACCGGCTTTTGAGTCGGTAACATATACGTTTCCGTTTTTGTCAACGGATATATCGTTCAGCTCTTGTGCACCTTCCACGGGTATGCGTTTTGCAATGGCGGCTTTTGCAATATCAATTACCGCAACATTGTCCACATCGGCCACATACAGGTTATTGTTGTGTCTGCCCAGTCCCTTGGGTGCATTCAATCCCTTTACCCATTCTACGGCTATTATCTTCCCGTCCAGCCCTACTTTTCCAATGGAACCTTTTCCGTCTTTATCCCAGGGCTGTCCGTCTATGTTAGATACATACAATACTTTTTCACCGGCATCAAACAATACAGATTCCGGCACTTTTAAAAGAGTATCGGTTTGCCACAGTTTTACCAGTGCATGTTCCTGTGCAAGGGATTGCTGAAGAAAGAGGCCGCAAAAAAGAACAACGATCAGGTTTATTATTTTTTTACACATAAGTAGATTTTTTTACTTTTTATAAAATGGATAAAGAATATGTTTAACCGTTGAACCGCTCCACCATAAAAGGCCGGGTGTCCATACTCAGCGGTTGTTCATTTAGTTCGCTTACTATTTTGCCGGTGCCCGCGTCAACGCTTATCCCCAGCATGGAATGGCCGGTAGCCACCACTACATTTTTCCATTTTTTTATCCGTCCAATATATGGCAACCCATCGGCAGAACAAGGTCGATAGCCGTACCAGATTTTGCCGGCTTCCGGCAGGGGTATATCAAATGCGGGAAAAAAGCGTTTTACGGCATCCAGTATGCCCTGCATACGGTTCATGCGCGGGGGCGTGCAGGTAGAAGTGATTTCCATGGTATCCCCAAAACGGATCTTGTTACCATCCATGGGCGTTATAGCTGTTTTACCCTCTACCAGGATGGCCGGGTGATTGATGGTATAAGTTGAATTATCCAGGGTCAGGGAATATCCCCTGCCGGGCATGAGCGGTATCCGTGTTTGCAGCAGGGCCGCTATCTCGCGGCTCCAGGAACCCGTGGCAATGACCACCGCATCCGCTTCATAGGCGTTGGTGGCCGTTAATATTTTTTTTACGGGTCCCTCCGCTTTGCCAAAACTGGTTACTTCCTCGTTTGGAATGAGCACCACACCGCGTTCTTTTAACAATGCCAGCAATCCCCCCATTAATTTGTTGAGGTATAAATGTGCATCGCAATTAAAAAAAATGGCCCCCCTGCCATTGATTTTTACACCGGGTTCCAGTGCCGACATCGCGTTGTAATCCAGCAGGTCTACCGCTAATCCCAGTTCCTTTCCTTTTTCAACCGTGTGCCGGGCATGTTCAGCCGCTTTTTCCGTTTGGAAGATCTCCAGCAAACCCTTGTGCTCATAGGAAAAATCAAAGGAAGGTATTTTTGCCCACTGTTTAAATTCATGCTGACTGAGCAGCGCAATATCCCTGAGTGGCACGGCGGCAGCCGCTACTTTTTCAGGCGTAGCGCTTCGCACAAATTTAAGCCCCCAGTCAATCAGCGCTCCGTTTAAACGAGGTTGTATATAAAACGGGCTTCTTGAATTAAACATCCATTTCAAACCCTGTTTTACAATTCCCGGCGTGGCCATGGGAATAAAATGGCTTGGACAAACATAACCGGCATTGCCATATGAGCAATTATCCAGGAGGTTTTTTTTGTCGAGTACGGTTACCTGCCAGCCCGACTGGTTTAAATAATAAGCAGCACCAAGACCCAAAATACCACCCCCGATAATGACTATTTTCATGACGTATTGCTTGTATCTCGGTGCAAATATAAGTATCGGCTTGCACCCCTAACCGGAGATAAGCGGGTTTGTCCTGGCCGCCGGTAGTTTCCGCTGCCTCTTTATTTAGTTTTAGTAATTTTGAAACCTGATTGTAAGCCATGGAAACCTACGGTAAAATATTGCTGATTGCCATGCCTGTGTTCCTGGGGCTGGTATTGTTTGAAAAATGGTGGGGCTGGCACAGGGGAAAAGACACGGTTCAACACCTGGATATGATTAGCAGCCTGGGCTCCGGCGTTACCAATGTTACCAAAGACGTACTGGGTTTAAGCGTGGTGGTTATCTCTTACCAATGGATGGTAAGCCATATAGCCTTGCTTCATATACCTTCTAGTTTCTGGGTATATTTAATTGCCTTTATTGCCCTTGACCTGGCGGGCTACTGGACCCACCGGGTACAGCATGTGGTAAATTTTTTCTGGAATGGGCATATCATTCATCACAGCAGCGAAGAATTTAACCTGGCCTGCGCCCTGCGGCAAAGTGTATCATCCGTAACCAAACTTTTTGTGGTTTTCCTTTTACCCGCCGCACTGCTGGGCGTACCGGCCCCGGTAATTGCTGTTGTGGCCCCCCTGCATTTGTTTGCACAATTCTGGTATCATACCCAACACATCCATAAAATGGGCTGGCTTGAAAAAATCATTGTTACCCCTTCGCATCACCGGGTACACCATGCCATCAACAAAGAATATCTTGATAAAAACTATGGCCAGATATTTATAGTATGGGACAAGCTTTTCGGTTCTTTCCAGCAGGAACTGCCCGAAGTACTACCGGTATATGGTCTTACAAGGCCGGTGCGCACCTGGAACCCCATCAGGATAAATTTCGTTCATGTATGGCTGTTAGCCAGGGATGCCTGGCATACCCGCCGCTGGCAGGATAAACTGCGGATCTGGTTTATGCCAACCGGGTGGCGACCGGCAGATAGAACCAGCGCCTACCCCCTATATAAGATCGGGGATGTCTATCAGTTCGATAAGTATACCACCCATGCTTCCCGGGGGTTCCTGGCATGGACCTGGGTGCAGGTAATTATTTTGCTGATTTTTGTAAGCTACCTCTTTGGTCATATTGCCAGCATTGGCAGCCCGGGCATGTTTATTTATGGCGGTTTTATTTTTCTTTTTGTATACGCGTTTACAGAACTGATGGACGGAAATCGGTATGCACTTGCCTGGGAAATCGCCCGGATCTTATTGGGTCTCGATATATTGTACTATACCGGTAGCTGGTTTGGCGCCGGCGCATGGACAAAATACGTGGTCACTGCATATTTTATATTATCTGGCTTGTTAACGGCCTATTTTGCAAGAAAACAAGGGCTGCTGCTGGCCAAAATACCAATGGCCTGATGGCGGGTCTATTCCGTCCGATACCGGCCCCCCGTTTTGGAAACCCGTTTAACGATTGCTCCACCCTCGGGACAAGGAAAGCACCGTTGTATCAATATAGATCAGTCACTGTAATAAAACCGGACATTTTTAATACGACAATTGAGGTAAGATGCTATCAATCAATATTTATAGTGATTGGCATGTTTTTCCGGACTATAAGGTCTTAGTTCCTTTTTATGATAAAAAATTACTTAACAGTCGCCTGGCGCAATCTTACCCTTAGCAAAGCATTTTCCGCCATTAACATTGCAGGTCTGGCCCAGGGTATGTGCTGGGTGTTGTAAACGGCGATGGCGCCGCCGGCTTCTTGTCTACCCCCATCATCATCGACGAAACATTTATAAAAGAAGCCAGCAGGCAGGACGATCCCGAACAACATTTCCGATTTAGCAATGAATGTGTGGAAGCGGGGTGCCGGCAATGGCAATCCGGTAAATGTGGCGTCATTAATAATATCATGGAAGGGAATGAGGAGGTTGAACTGGAACCCCGACTACCTGATTGCTCCATCCGCAGCTCCTGCCGGTGGTTTTACCAGGAAGGCCCAAAAGCATGCAGTTTTTGCCCTTCCACCATTACCGGGTTGCAGCGCAATAGAATCGTTCTAAAATTTTTTGGCCTGGCCTTATGCCTTCGCTATGGCAAGTCAATTATCAGTACCGGTTTGTCAACAAGAAAAAGCGCGTCAACAAGTTACAGTAATATAATATAATAATCAATTGATATTTATTATAATATAAATTACAATCGAATTTATATTATAAATAAAAGAAAGCAATCAAAATACTCCTTTTAAAACCTTGTACCCAGGTAATGCGGTAGCATCGCCCTCCAGGTTGGCCAGTCGTGCCGCCATTCCGGTCCCCATACATCCAATTCATAATGAATACCCTTATTATACAAAACACCTGCAAAGCGCCGGTTAGCTTCCGGGTCTTCATGGTCGCCACTTCCTGTTACAATATGGATATGCCGGCTACTGCGTATCTGTTCCAGGATCTGATGGTCTGTTAAATTGGGCAGGTAATGGATGGGGCTATTAAAATATACATCGTTATTAAAATACCCCCCAGTATACTCAGTTAGATCATATACTCCGCTCATGGCCAGACAACCATTGATAATATCCGGGCGTTTAAAAAACAGGTTCACGCTGTGCAGGGCGCCAAATGAAGCCCCGCAGGTAATGATGGGCGTTTCCCAACTGGTATGGTTTTTAATAAACGGTACCACCTCATTGTACACGTATGCGTTAAACTGGTTTTGTCTTGCCGCTTTATGGTAGGAGTCCATCTCTTTGTTCATCCAGCTTTCTGTATTGATGCTGTTGATGGAAAATATTTTCAGCTTTCCGGCGACCACAAAAGGCGAAAGCTGGTCAATCAGCTGGAAACGCTCGTATTCCAGGTAATCCGCGGACGCGGTGGGTATCATCAGCAGGGCAAATCCAAAGTTTCCATACACTGCAACGGGCATATCCTTATTCAGGGAGGCGCTATACCAGGTGTGGAGGGTTCTTTTCATAGAAGTTTACCTTTATTTAACCGGTCAAAATTGCAATAAATTATGTTTAACAGTCGTTTATAAAAAATCCTGCCCTAAAAACTTGCACCAACAGCATAAAGTGGATATCTTAGTGTTGGATTAGGATAGTTATATCTCCTAATCTAGTAAGGCATAACCCTTTAGTTTAGTCCGCATCTAAGAAAAAACCGCTCCGTTGACCCACCCCTCTGAAGACTAACCGTAGTCCTGTTCCCCTATTATTATTGGTTAATGCTTAAAAATTTAATTATGAAATTAGACCTGTCACACAGCAGCGGCTTTAAAATTGCACTTATTGTAATTGTTTTGTACGCTATTATTGCCACCATTACATACATGGCCTGGAAGTAGAATTTTACGCTGGCTGTAACGCTTACCGCAACCTCATCAGGTAAAAAGATTATTTTGTCCCGGTTACTACTACAATTGGGACAAAATTTTTATTTTCTTACCGGGATTCTTTTCTGCAAATTGATAGACTAGTCCCCGAACATAGTCGTTATCGGGGTAACGGGTAATATTTTCTCTGATAGCCGCCAGGTTTTCCTCCTGCAACAGTTTTTTTGGGAGCGGACCCATTCCCGCAAAACATCCCCGTTCCATCAGGAAATAATTCGCATTTTCATCTTCCCCGTCACAAACCAGGAATGTGGGCAATTGCTCCTGCAAAGAACGGATGGCCTGCATCACTTTTTGGTTGTATGCCACCGCGGCCTCGGTCGCCGTACCGGTTTCTGTACTTTTAGTTACAAAACACAAGGCGGCATTCAGTTCAAATTCGTCAATCATTTTTTTTAAAAGTACCTGTCCCTCGTGCAGCAGGTTAAAGGTATATACCGGTGCCAGGTTTTTTTTCTTTTTTTCGATAAACAAACGCAGGTAACCGTTGCGGTCTTCATAGGTATATAACCCGTATGCCTGGTGGTATTTTTTTTGGCTTCGGTTGTATTGCGGCCATAAGCGGCGTATCTCCGTGCTTTCCACTATCAGCGCCGCCAGTTCGCTGCTGCATACCTTGAAAGAAACCGAATGTATTGTACGCAGGAATTCCTGTTTGCGTTTGCTGCTGTCGTTGTTGCTGAAATGACTTTTTACCCGTTGCTGCAGATTGGCCGCCTTGCCCACATATACTATTTGCTTTTTCTGGTTATAAAAATAGTACACGCCGGCCTTACTGGGCAGTTGCTCTATCTCCGGCGCCGGTAAATGCGGCGGCAGGTATTGCTCTTTGTTCCGGCCCTTTAGCATGGTGGCCACTACACCTGTCGTATCATGGCGCAGTACCAACTCAAAAAGCTGCACGGTTGCCAGGGTATCGCCCATTGCACGGTGACGGTTATTAATGTCAATCTTCAGATCCCGGCAGATATTGCCCAGGCTATAACTGGCAAAACCCGGGAACACTTTACGGCTCATTCTTACCGTGCAAAGTTTTTTAACATTGAGTGCATACCCTGCCTGCTGCAACTGGTGTAGTATAAAAGAATAATCAAAGTTTACATTGTGTGCAACAAAAACCCGGTTTTCCAGCAAATTGAAGATTCTTTGCGCCACTTGGTCAAAAAAGGGCGCATCGTATACCATTTCATTGCTGATACCGGTCAGCGCCGTTATATGACGCGGAATGGGGATGCCGGGATTTATCATGGTGTGGAACTTGCCCTCTGTCTCTCTGCCATTGTGCAATACAATGGCTATCTCGGTGATGCCGTTGGCCGTTGCATGGCCACCCGTGGTTTCTATATCAACAATTGCATACATAAATTGGGACACTGAAATTAAGAAGAAACAGGTAAAGAATTTCGGGAAATACCTTCTTTTGAAATTGTCTGATGAAGGGGCCGGAGAATTTTAATCCGCTGCCCGCACAACCTTGGATTCGGCCCGGGTATGGTGAGCGTCGCCGACCCGATAAAGTTTCTTCTGCAGGCCGGCAAAATATTCACTCTGGGGATGGCTGCCGACGCCCGTCATCCGCAATCATTAATCGGCAATTGTTCGCTACCTTTGCAGCCCGCAAGGAAAGCTGATTTTATATGGAACTGAGTAAAAATTATATGCCCGCCGGTGTTGAAGACAAATGGTACAAACATTGGCTGAACAAAGGATATTTTAACAGTAAACCGGATGGCCGAAAGCCATATACGGTGGTGATACCGCCACCAAATGTTACCGGTGTACTGCATATGGGTCATACCCTCAATGAAACAGTGCAGGATATACTGGTTCGCCGGGCTCGGATGACGGGTTTTAACGCCTGCTGGGTACCAGGCAGCGATCATGCATCTATTGCCACGGAGTCAAAAGTGGTACAGATGCTCAAAGAAAAAGGCATCGACAAAAACAACCTGAGCCGGGAAGCATTCCTGGCCTACGCTTTTGAATGGAAAGAAAAATATGGCAATATCATTTATAGCCAGATTGAAAAACTGGGTTGCAGCGTAGACTGGAACCGGGTCAGTTTTACGATGGATGAACACTATTACCGGGCGGTTATAAAAGTATTTGTTGACCTCTATAAAAAAGGACTGGTATACCGCGGCGCCCGGATGATTAACTGGGACCCCGCTGCCAAAACCGCACTCAGCGATGAAGAAGTGGAGCACAAAGAGGTGCAGGGAAAATTGTATTACCTGTCGTATCCTATGGTGGATGCACAAGGTAAAGCGCTTGCAGGTGGCGTCATTACCATTGCCACCCAGCGCCCCGAAACCATTATGGGCGATACCGCTGTTTGTGTAAACCCTAATGATGACCGTTATAAACACCTGCAGGGCGCTTTTGTCCTGGTGCCGCTTATCAACCGGCGAATACCCATTATTTTCGACGAATATGTAGACCCAGGTTTTGGTACCGGGGCATTAAAAGTTACACCCGCCCATGATATCAACGACTATACCCTCGGCCTAAAACACAACCTGCCCGTTGTGGATACGTTAAACGAAGATGGCACCCTGAGCGCAGCGGCGCAGATATACGTGGGGGAAGACCGCTTTGCTGCAAGAAAAAAGATTATAGCAGAGTTAAAGGAAAAAGGCTTCCTGCTGCGCGAAGAAGAATACCAGACTCGCGTGGGCTATAGCCAGCGGAGCGGCGCCGTAGTTGAACCCAGGATCTCCACCCAATGGTTTCTGAAGATGAAGCAAATGGCCGGTCCGGCCCTGAAAGTGGTGCTGGAAGGCGAAGTAAACATTCACCCCGGCGATAAATTTTTAGCTACCTATAAATATTGGCTGGAAAATGTAAAAGACTGGTGCATCAGTCGGCAACTCTGGTGGGGCCAGCAAATACCCGCCTGGTATGATGAGAAAGGCAATTGCTATGTTGCCGAAACCGAAGAAGAAGCAACTGCGCAGGCCGGAACACCGCTTTCCCGTGATGCCGATGTGCTGGATACTTGGTTTTCTTCTTGGCTCTGGCCCATGGAAGTATTTAACGGTATTACACAACCGGGAAACGCTGAATTGAAATATTATTACCCTACGACCGTGCTGGTGACCGGCCAGGACATTATCTTTTTCTGGGTAGCGCGTATGATCATGGCCGGTATGGAATACGAAGGCCGGATCCCCTTTCACGACGTATATTTTACCGGTATGGTGCGCGATAAACAGGGAAGAAAAATGAGCAAGCAGCTGGGCAATAGCCCGGACCTGCTGGGTCTTATTGATACCTATGGTGCAGACGCGGTTCGCTTTGGCATTATGATCTCCTCTCCCGCCGGCAACGATTTGCTTTTCGATGAAGCTTCGCTGGAACAAGGGAAATTTTTTAATAATAAACTTTGGAATGCACTCAAGCTCGTAAAACTATGGGAAGGCAGACAGGCCCTGATACAGGAACCTTTGCCCGCCACCTTTGCCGTGTTATGGTTTGAAAACAGACTGAATGAAGTAAAGGCCGAAGTGTTGACACTCCTACGCCAGTTTAAATTAAGCGAAGCCCTTAAAATTATTTATTCGCTTATCTGGGACGACTTCTGCAGTTGGTACCTGGAATGGGTAAAGCCCGGTTTTGAACAACTGGTGGATGTATCGGTACAGGGCAGCACCGTAAAATTTTTTACGGAGCTGTTGCAATTGCTGCATCCTTTTATGCCGTTTATCACGGAAGAAATATATCACTTACTGCAAAACAGAACCCTGGATCTGTGTGTGAACCAGCTGGACGAAATAAAACCGGCGCGACCGGACATCCTGGCGACCGGCGATCTGTTAAAAAGTTCTATAACCGCTATCCGCGATGCACGGAACAAAGCGCGTTTAAAACCGAAAGAAGAAATTGTATTGCATATTCAACCGGCAGAAAAAAGCCATTTTGCGCATATAGAAGTTTTGCTGGCCAGGCAGGTAAACGCAAAAGCCATTCATTATACAACCGGCAATGTGCCACAAAGCATTGCGGTAGTGGCAGGCAAGGACAAATTTTACCTGGTGGCCAACCAACCCGTTGAAACTGGCCAGCAGAAAGAAGCACTCCTCAAAGAACAACAACACCTGCTGGGCTTTTTAGCGTCTGTTGAAAAAAAGTTGAACAACGAGCGTTTTGTGCAACATGCAAATGCTCAGGTAATAGCATTGGAAAGAAAGAAAAAAGCCGATGCCGAAGATAAACTGCGGATAATTGAAGAAAGCCTGCTGCAATGTGATTAAGGAGTGGAGGCGGGTCTCTAATTTTTCCGAAAAA
>JBDTVE010000014.1:0-50463 GCA_040007355.1 Bacteroidota bacterium
CAGCTTTTCCAAAGTTCCCTGGCGTGGTAAACGAACTTTGGAAAAGTTAGTAACCTAATATTTTGGAGACGGGCATTGCACCGCTATTGGGCATTGTTGTGTCACTCACTTGTACTGCATATCTCAATTTAGCTTTCAGTAACGAGGCTATTATTATTATTAGTCTGCCAGTTTTTCCATACCGCCTTTTTGGACCTAACCCGGTCTATAAGCCAATCCGGCCAGCATTACAGAAAGTCTATCCAGGAGTACTAAATAGAAACCTTCTCCAATCCCGCTAAAAATGCCTCTTCCGCATCCGCCCCAATACCCGGCGCGGCGGGTACTTCCACATAATAGCCGTTATAGTGTACGCCTCCTTTTACGGGGTCCAGCTGATGTCCCAGCATACAGGTATCCATATCATTGAAAACAATATTATCGTATGCCAGCGCAAAATGGGCAAAAGCCGTCAGCGCAATACGGCTTTCCAGCATACCACCCATCATACAGGGTATATTGTTTTGTTCACAGACCTCATTAATCCGGATGGCTTCCAGTATGCCGCCGCTTTTAGCTAGTTTGATGTTTACATAATCACAGGCACCGGCAGCAATCAATCTTTCTGCATCGTGGTGGTCAAATGCGCTTTCATCGGCCATTATTTTTATGGGGGAAAGTTTCCGAAGCGCGGGTAACCGGTGGTCGTTCCAGTGACGCATGGGCTGTTCACAAAATTGGATGGTATAAGGTGCCAGTTGCTGTAGCGCCCATACGGCGCCATCAAAATCCCAGCCCTGGTTGGCGTCTATGCGCAGGAGCAGCCCATTACCCACTGCGGCGCGTATCTGCGCTATTCTTTCCACGTCTTCCGCCGGTTCTTTACCCAGTTTTACTTTTATGATGCGGAACCCCTGTTGTTTGAATGCCGCCGCCTGTTCCGCCATCAGTTTGGCGGGGCCGATACCAACCGTAATATCCGTTTCCAGTTTTTTTGTGACGCCGGCACCCAGGAACCGGTACAATGGCTGGCCGGCTTTTTTTGCCGCCAGGTCGTACAATGCCATATCAAAAGCGCTTTTGATGGTGCTGTTAAAAGCGGTGGCACCATGTAGTTCATCCATCCGGTCTTCAATGGCGCTGGCATCTTTTCCTTTCCAAAGGGCGGCAAAATCCCGGGCCATTTCAAAACAGGTAGACTGGGTTTCACCGGTGATCATGGGAAAAGCGGAACATTCACCCACACCGTAAATGCCTGCGCGTGTGTGCAGCCGTATAAAGATATTTTGCGCGGTATGCATGGTGCCGGTAGCAATGGTAAAAGGATGCATGGGTATACTAAACCTGTAAATATCGGTATGTGAGATTATCATGGTACAAACTTAGACCGCGAAGATATTTAATTTCACTGCAGCCTGTATGACCCGGCTTCTGCTGCTTCAGGCCTGTTCTGGATGCATCCGACCTGCAATAAATTGTTATTAGAGGTGTTTACTTTATTTTTGTTGCTTACTATTGTTCCGTTGTATGAATACTGCGCCGGTGATTTCGTTCGATGATACAGCAAAAGCCTTCGCCTATAAAACCGATAAGGACCTGAAAAAAGCGCGTTTTCTTTTTTCAAGCATGAGCTATCGGGGCCTGGTAAAACTGGGAACCGGTATTACGCCCTGGCTTATTAAGATCGGCCTGCCCATCACAGGCCTCATACGCAATACCATCTTCCGGCAATTTGTTGGTGGCGAATCATTGGCAGAGACCAGCACGGTGGCAAAAAAATTAGGCGAATATGGCGTGGATACCATTCTTGACTATGGGGTGGAAGGTGGCGACTATGGCGAAGAAGGACTGGATCATGCCTGCGTTGAATTCATACGGGTTATCAACTACGCTGCTACCCAGTCCAATATACCTTTTATAAGCATCAAGATGACCGGTATTGCGAGGTTTGGTCTGCTGGAAAAATTGGATAAAAGCGTGGATGAAAATGCCGGCAGCCTTATGAAACGATATGTAAAAGCACTGGAAACCCTTACAACAAAAGAGGAAAAAGAATGGCAGCGTGTACACGAAAGAATGAGACGCATTTGTAAAACGGCCGCAGAAAGAAAGGTAGGCGTGCTGGTAGATGCAGAAGAAACATGGATACAGGATCCCGTGGACGTGCTCACTATTTTAATGATGGTGCAGTTCAATACCGGTACCGCCGTGGTCTATAACACTATTCAGTTGTACCGGCACGACCGGTTAAAATTTCTGAAGGACTCTTATGAAGCCGCTGAAACAAAGAAATTTATCCTGGGCGCCAAATTGGTACGCGGCGCCTATATGGAAAAGGAACGCCGGAGGGCCGTTGAAATGAACTATCCCTCGCCCATACAGGATAGCAAAGACGCAACCGACAACGATTATAATACCGCGCTGGCCTATTGTGTACAGCATATAGACCTCATTGCATTTATTGTGGCCTCCCACAATGAAAACAGTAATTTTTACACCACGCAGTTATTGCAGCAAAAGGGGTATTCCTTTAATCACCCGCATGTACATTTCAGCCAGTTGTATGGAATGAGCGATAATATTAGTTTTAACCTGGCCGCCGCCGGTTGTATAGTGAGTAAATACCTGCCTTTTGGACCCATTCGGGACGTGATACCCTATCTGATGCGCCGGGCCCAGGAAAACAGTTCTTTAAGTGGGCAAACCGGCCGGGAGCTGGCGCTTATAAAAAAAGAGATAGAACGAAGGGGGATCTGAGAACAAAACTGAATCGCCGTAAAACAGCAGCCAGGTAACCGGTTGTTCATTGACGGTATAAAATCATTTAATTAAACAAGGGATCCGTTATTATAACAGGATCCCTTGCTGTGGATGTATATTGAGTTGTTATTGCCTGGGGCTCGGCGCCACATGTTATTTACGGCGATTGTTAAAGATGGTATAAAACAAACTGATTTGTATTACCCCGTTTTTCCAATCGGGCCGGTTAGGGTTGGACGCGTTAAAATCGCCCAGTTTGGAAAGCCCTGCCGTATACCGTGCACCGATACCCAAACCAATAGGGCTATGATAGCCAAGACCTCCGGCGATAGAGAGGTCTGTGCTCTTTGCAAAATCTTCGCTGGTGCCATCAACTTTTGAATGCACATTAAAACCAACCTGCGGACCGGCTTCCAAATAAAATCCGCCAGTAAAACGATATTTTAACATCACCGGCACATTGATATAGGTAAGCTTATAATCTTTCTTAGAAGTGCCATCGTCAACCTTAGCACCCTGGGTAGAAAACAATACTTCAGGTTGTATGGCAAAATTATGTCCCACAAAAAGGCTTACCAGTCCGCCCGCATGAAATCCTACCAGGGTATTGGCTTTAAGGTCGTTGACATTGCTGTTACCGGTGAAATTGCTGAAATTGGCACCAGCCTTAACGCCCAGTTCAAAATGTTGAGAGAAACCGGTAAGGCCGGCTAAAAGAAAAATAAAAACAATGTTTTTTTTCATAAAAATATTTTTTAATGTTGGCTTGATAATAAAATAATAAGACACCTCGTTACGGCCGGGCGCCGGGGTGGGGCGCAATTTAAATCCGTTTATACGGTGCTGAATGGGTTCACTAGGTGTCTAACAAAACCAATGCCGACTATTTTTATGCCAGCTGAACGCAGGAGTGATATCGGCGGGCGTGCGGCACATGGCATACTTGGCGAGTGGTAAAACCCTAAAATAGAATGATTGGTTGCCACCAGCCTGCAGTTTACTGATCTTCTGCGGCGTATGCTACCGATAACGCCATCCTGATCCGGTAATATTTATCCGGATAGTGTTTCATTGGGTAAAAATTTCGTCACAAAAAACCAATTTGTATTTCCACAGTTTCCCCACAAACGGTTATTGCGCCAGCTGAAACTCCTGATTAGATGCTAACTTGCAGTATGCAGCAATACCAGCATTTACTACAGCATATTCTGGATACCGGGGTTTCTAAAACAGATCGAACCGGCACCGGCACCAGTAGTTGTTTTGGTTACCAGATGCGGTTTGATTTACAAAAAGGGTTTCCATTGGTGACCACAAAAAAACTGCACCTGAAAAGCATTATTTATGAATTGCTTTGGTTCCTGAAAGGTGAAACCAATATTGCCTATCTGAAAGAACACGGTGTGCGTATCTGGGATGAATGGGCCGGCGAAGATGGCGAACTTGGCCCCGTATATGGAAAGCAGTGGCGCAGCTGGGAAGGCGCCGATGGAAAGACTTACGACCAGGTGACGGATGTAATAAACCAACTAAAAAATAACCCCGACAACCGGCGGATGATCATAAGCGCCTGGAACGTGGCCGACCTGCCGGCTATGGCGCTGATGCCTTGTCATACCATTTTCCAGTTCTACGTGACACCGGCCCAGGCCTCCGGCGAAGGAAAGAGCCGGCTCTCCTGTCAGCTCTACCAGCGTAGTGCAGATGTTTTTCTGGGGGTTCCATTTAATATTGCCTCCTATGCCCTGCTTACCCTGATGATGGCCCAGGTATGCGGGCTGGAGCCGGGCGATTTTATTCACACATTTGGCGATGTGCATATTTATAACAACCACCTGGAACAGGTGCAATTGCAATTAAGCAGGCAGCCGTACCCGTTACCTCATATGAAAATTAACCCGGCCGTAAAAGACATTTTTGGATTTCGTTTTGAAGACTTTACACTTGAAAATTACCAGCACCACCCGGCAATAAAAGCGCCCGTGGCAGTATAGACATTGATTGTTCACCCCACATCTTCCAGCTATATGATTGTAACCCTGGTAGCAGCAGCTTCGGAAAATAATGTCATTGGCATGAAAAACAAACTGGTCTGGAACCTGCCCAATGATACCCGGTTTTTTAAAAACACTACCTGGAGTATGCCGGTTATCATGGGTAGGAAGACCTTTGAATCACTGGGGAACAAACCACTGAACGGGCGGTTTAATATAGTTATCAGCCGGCATCCGGAACAACTGCAGCCGGCCGGGCCCATTGAAACTGCGGGCAGCTTGGAGCAAGCCATACAACTGGCCGGCACCACCGATGCAAAAGAGGCTTTTATAGTAGGGGGTGGCAAAGTATATGCGGAGGCGCTGCCCCTGGCGAACCGAATTGTGCTAACCCGCGTACATGCTAACGTTGAAGGAGATGCGTTTTTCCCGGTATTCAGTGAAAAGGAATGGCGGCTGTTGTCGAACATGGATTTTGAAGCAGATGATAAACACCAGTACGCGTATAGTTTCCAGGTATGGGAGCGCATAGCACCAGCTGCCGTGGCGGGCGGTGGAAACTAAGCGGGCGAACGCATTCGCCACCATTATTTTTAATGTTAAATGTTGTCCTTATTGTACTCAGCACCACAACTCACCGCAAAATATATACGCTACTATCTTACCGCTTCCAGCGGAAAGGGCCATGGCATCCATTCGCCCTTCGTATATGATTTTGTCATTAAGGTGCTGGGCAATAAACGGCGTTTTGATAGCTATATTGGCATTGAAACAGGCCGCCGCCGCCTGTTAAAGGATAACCGACTGCTGCCCGTAGCAGATTACGGTGCAGGTTCCGTTACCGGATACAGGCAATATCGCAGTGTTGCTTCCATTACCCGGAATGCCGTTAAATCAAGAAAAACAGGCCAGCTTTTGTTCAGGATAGCCAATTATTACAAACCGGTTTCCATGATTGAGCTGGGCACTTCCATGGGTTTGTCTTCTGCTTATCTTGCCCTGGGTAACCCCCTGGGCAGGTTGGTTAGCCTGGAAGGAGCGCCGGCAATTGCGGCACTGGCAAAAGAAAATTTTGTTTCCTGGGGAATCAGGAATATTTCAATAACAGAAGGAAATTTTGACCATACACTGGAGCCCCTGCTGCAGACCCTGCACGGTATTGACCTGGCTTTTATTGATGGCAACCACCGGCAGATACCCACCCTGCGTTATTTTCAGCAATTGCTGCAAAAATGCAAGCGGCCCGCCATCCTTATTTTTGATGATATACACTGGAGCCGTGACATGGAATCGGCCTGGCAACTTATAAAAGATCATCCGGCGGTATTGTTAACCATTGACCTGTTTTTTATGGGGCTGGTTTTTTTAAATGATGATTTTAAGGTCAAACAACATTTTGTAATACGGTTTTAATCTATGAACCGCGTTGATCAATAGGGATCCTAAGAAAAACACATTAACTTACCGGCAGAACAATATACTATGATAATTGGAGTATTGCAGGAACCACCGTCTGAAACACGGGTATCATTATTACCAGAAGCTGTAGCCGCACTTACAAAAAAAGGCATCACGGTTATGGTAGAATCTGGCGCCGGAATAAAAGCAACCGCACCCGATGAAGCCTACCGCCAGGCCGGCGCGGAAATAAAATCCGCCACGGAATTGATTAGCGCGTCCACCATTATTCTATCCCTGCACCCGCCCGCATACCCCATCCCGCCATCAAAAGTCTTAATCGGTATCTACCAGCCGCTTTTTAACCTTCAGCAGGTAAAAGATTGGGCCACCGCCGGTGTCACCGGTTTCAGCCTTGACATGTTGCCGCGTACAAGCCGGGCGCAGTCCATGGATGTGCTGAGCAGCCAGGCCAATATTGCCGGTTATAAGGCCGTATTATATGCTGCCAATATCTTTCCGCGCTACTTCCCAATGTTTATCACGGCAGCGGGCAGTATTCCACCGGCTAAAGTCTTAATACTGGGCGCCGGGGTGGCCGGGCTGCAGGCCATTGCCACGGCACGCCGTTTAGGTGCCGTGGTAGAAGTGTTTGACACCAGGATGGCGGTAAAGGAAGAGGTGATGAGCCTGGGAGCAAGGTTTGTACAGGTAGAAGGCGCGGACGATGCCAGCGCAGCCGGTGGCTATGCCATTGAGCAAACAGCGGCGTTTTTAGAAAAGCAAAAACAGAAAATTGCAGAAAGTATCGCACGCGCCGATATTGTTATTACTACCGCACAGATACCAGGCAAAACCGCACCGGTGTTGGTTACCACTGTCATGATAGAAGGCATGAAAACGGGTTCTGTGATCATTGACCTGGCAGCAGCCACCGGTGGCAATACAGCGCTTACCAAAAACAATGAGACCATTCACCATAACGGCGTCACCATTGTGGGGCAGTCGGCACTAGCCGCCACCATGCCCGCCGATGCCAGCAAACTATATGGAAAAAACGTATTGAATTTTTTACTGCTCATCACCGGTAAAGAAGCAAACCTGAACCTGAACTGGGAAGATGATTTGGTAAAAGGAAGCTGTATCACGCATGATGGAAAAATTGTGCATGAAAAAATAAAACAATTGGCGGGTTGATGCGGTTGAGGGGTTTTGGGTTATGGTTTTATTTACATTAAAAGATGTTTAAAAATAAAGTATATGGAAACGATACTTGACTGGATGAATGTGCATGAACAAATGATTTATATCGTTGTGCTGATGGTTTTCCTGGGTATTGAAGTAATAGGGCGCGTACCCAGCGTATTGCATACTCCGCTGATGAGCGGTGCCAATGCCATACATGGGGTGGTGATCATTGGTGCTATAATTGTAATGGGTAAGGCGGAAGCCGGTAACTATGTAGCGCTGGTTCTTGGTTTTCTCGCCGTAATACTGGGCACGCTCAACGTGGTGGGCGGTTTTGTAGTAACCGACAGAATGCTGGAAATGTTTAAAAAGAAAAAATAGTGCCTGTAGCGGGCACCGCCTGAAGAAATCATTTTATGGAAATAGACATACTCACTATTTGTTACCTGCTTGCTTCCGTTACATTTATACTGGGATTGAAAATGCTTTCCAACCCGGTGACTGCCCGAAGGGGTAACTTGATAGCCGCCGGGGGTATGGCCATCGCCGTTTGCGGAACCATTTTTTTATACCGCGACAGGGCGGGTGACAGATTGCACAATCTTAGTTTGATTTTTACCGCGCTGTTGATTGGTGGTGTAGCAGGCACCCTGGCTGCTAAAAAAGTAAAGATGACGGCCATGCCGGAAATGGTGAGTCTGTTCAATGGTATGGGCGGTGCTTGCGCGGCATTGATTGCGGCCGTTGAATTCTATCATCTTTACCAGGTCAACAAATTACTTGATTCAACTTTTATTTCCGATGTGGTGCCCGCGGGCGAGTACCTGGCCATTATTGCCGGCGCTGTCATTGGAACTGTTTCTTATACCGGCAGCCTTATTGCCTGGGGCAAATTAAACGGGCGCGTAAAGGATTTTTCCTTCAGGGGTCAGCATATTGTAAACCTTCTTGTGCTGGCACTGGTGATTGTGTCGGCCGTGTTCACCTACCAGGCCGATGTTAAAACCGCCATCTTTCCGTTTTTTATTACCGGCTTACTGGCATTTGTCTACGGTATATTGTTTGTAATGCCCATTGGCGGCGCAGATATGCCTGTAGTCATTTCAATACTCAATTCTTTTACCGGTGTAGCGGCGGCCTGCGGCGGTTTCCTGTACAATAACAAAGCCATGCTCACCGGCGGAATACTGGTGGGCGCCGCGGGTACCCTGTTAACCGTACTGATGTGCAAGGCAATGAACCGGTCGCTGACCAATGTATTGATTGGTTCATTTGGCGCAAAAGCAGGAACTGCCAAAACCCACGACACCAAAGACCAGGGTTCTTACAGGGAAATTTCCGTCGGCGATGCCGCCATGCTGATGAGCTACGCGAAAAAAGTTATTATTGTTCCCGGTTATGGATTAGCGGTAGCCCAAGCCCAGCATACCTGTCATGAACTGGAAAAACTGCTGGAAGACAAGGGGGTGGATGTGCGGTACGCCATTCACCCGGTAGCGGGCCGAATGCCTGGCCATATGAATGTATTACTGGCGGAAGCCGATGTGAACTATGATAAACTGATGGAAATGGAACAGGCCAATGATGAGTTTTCAACAACGGATGTAGTGCTGGTGCTGGGTGCCAACGACGTGGTGAACCCTGCCGCCAAAACGGATCCGGATTCGCCTATTTACGGCATGCCCGTGCTGGATGTGGAACTGGCCAGGAACTGCATCGTGAACAAACGTAGTATGAAACCCGGTTACGCGGGTATTGAAAACGACCTTTTCTTTCGTTCCAAAACTTCCATGCTGTTTGGCGATGCAAAAAAAGTATTGCAGGAACTCATTACAGAAATAAAAAAGGGATAGACCGGTAAAAGTTAATTTTTCATCGTTATAGATTGTTGCGTGCAGATTCCAGTAAAATTATTAGCATCATTGTCCGGCATCCGGGGTTTCGACAAAAAAGCGCTTGAAGCCGTGCATGCCAGTAGCGAACAGATCAGCTCCGTTCGTTTTAATCCGGCCAAAATTAACCCGCAGGCTTTTCCCTTGAAAGACATCCTTGCTGAACCCATAGCCTGGTCATCCAGCGGTTATTATCTCAGGGAACGCCCCTCTTTTACCTTTGACCCGCTTTTTCATGCAGGTGTGTATTATGTACAGGAAGCATCCAGTATGTTTTTGGAACAGGTAATCAGACAGACGGTTGATTGTTTGCGCCCCCTGCGGGTATTGGATCTCTGCGCCTCCCCCGGTGGCAAATCAACTTTGCTGCAATCGCTGATCAGCCCGGATAGCTTACTGGTGAGCAACGATGCCATTAAATCTCGCGCCGCCATACTGGAAGAAAACACAACCAAGTGGGGCTCCGCAAACACAGTGGTGACCAATAACGACCCTTCGCATTTTGCCAGGCTGGAAAATTATTTTGATATAATGGTGGTGGATGCACCTTGCAGCGGCAGCGGCCTGTTCAGACGCGACCCCCAGGCGGTAAACGAATGGAGCGAAAGCAATGTCCAGTTGTGCAGCCAGCGCCAGCAACGGATTATTGCAGATGCCTGGCCCGCACTCCGGCACAACGGTCTTTTAATATATGCTACCTGCTCCTATTCAAAAGAAGAAAATGAATTCATACTGGATTGGTTGATGGAAAATTTTAGGGCCGACACGGTGAAAATAGAAACGCCGGATGAATGGAATATTACAGAGACGGTTTCCAATATCCATTCCGCATATGGGTACCGTTTCTATCCTGATAAAACAAAGGGCGAGGGTTTTTTTATTGCCGCACTACAAAAAAAGGAGGGCGATGCTTTTGCCGGTATAAAAACAGTTAAAAATACCACCGCGAAATTAACCAGGCCCGAAGAAGCGCTGGTGCAACCAATGGTGGAGGACGGAACTGATCTTGTTTTTTTTAAACAAAAAGACAATATAATTGCGTTGCCGGCCGGTTTACAAAATGAAATAGCCGTGCTGCAATCAGCTTTGTATATTAAAAAAGCCGGTGTCGCCATGGGCAAACCGGCCGGTAAGGATTTAATACCCGCGCACGCACTGGCGGTTAGCACCCTTGTCAATCAAAATATCAACTGTATAGAACTCACCAGGCATCAGGCCATACAATACCTGCGGAAGGAAGATATACAATTGCAGGAGGCAGGCAGGGGATGGGCGCTTGCGGTTTACCAGGGTTACCGGCTGGGTTGGATAAAACGATTGCCAAACCGGGTGAATAATTATTATCCAAAGGAATGGCGCATCATAAAACAACCGATATAATGAGGGCTTTGATGTGTTTTAACGCGCAGCAGGCATTGCTTGCCTGATTTTAGCTTTAATTTTACCATATTTGGTTAAAAAATTTTCATATTTGCAATGCTAATTCTTAAAATACGGCAATGATGCATAAATGGTTCCTTGTTTTTTTTAGTTTACTGTGTGTAAAGCTGGTTATTGCACAAGACAATGGTTTGCAGGTGCAGGGTGTAACGCCCAACCTGTACGTAGTTCATACCGTGCAGCCCAGAGAAAACTGGTATAGCGTAGGACGTATTTATAATATCAGCCCAAAACAACTGGCACCCTACAATCACCTTAGCCTGGACAAGGTGCTGAGCATTGGTCAAACACTTAAAGTGCCGCTGACTCCAGAGAATTTTTCGCAGGATGGACAGAAAACGAACGATGAGGTTTTTGTTCCCTTGCACCATACCATTCAACCCAAAGAGTGGCTCTACCGGGTAAGTGTTAATTACAATAAAGTACCGATAGAAAACCTGGAAAAATGGAATCATATTAACAAGGACCAGGCAAAAGCGGGTTTAAGCATTATCGTTGGCTATCTGAAAGTAAAAACCAGCCAGTCGGCCCTGGCATTAAAAGGCCAGTCAAAGATTGTTGTTAATCCTATTGCAAATCCGACGGAAGAGAAAAGGGCTGAACCAAGAGAAGAAAAAAAGATTGAACCAAAAACGCAACAGCCGTCGCTGCCCCCGGTAGCGACTGAAAATGCCGGTGCTGCGCCGGCCGCCAACAACAATACATCAAGAAAAGAGGAAACCAAACCGGTGATAGCCCTGCCCGTGGTTAACGCCAACACGGGGTCAGACTACAAACTAAGTTATTTCAGAACGCAATATGAAGAAGCCGGTAAATCAATCAGCGGCAATGCGGGTATTTTTAAAAGCACCAGCGGCTGGAGCGACGGCAAATACTATGCATTGGTGAACAACGTTGCGGTAGGTACCATTGTGAAAGTGAATAATCCGGTTTCGGGCAAAACCATTTTTGCAAAAGTACTGGGCAGCCTGCCAGATATGAAGGAAAGCATTGGACTGGTTGCCCGCCTGAGCGATGCCGGTGCCGCACAGATAGAATCAACAGGTGTAAAGTTCAGCGTGGAGATCCGGTATTAATGCAAGTCAAACAATAACTAACAGGCAAGACCAGGTTAAAACCGATAGCCCCTTAAAAATTCGTCTGTCGTCATTCTTTTTTTTCCTTCCAATTGTATATCGGTTACCCGGATATAGCCATCGGCGGCGGCAAATTTCAGGTAGGTTTTGTGGTCGGTAAGCATTTCGCCAGGCGGCACAACCGGTTCTGTGGTATCCAGGCTGCTTTTGTAAATCTTGAGCATTTTATCCTGTAAGAAAGTAAATGCCGCGGGAAAGGGCGAAAGCCCCCGGATAAGATTATATATTTCACTGGCTGGTTGGGTCCAGTCTATTTTACCGGTTAGCGTAAAAATCTTGGGCGCCTGTTTTAGTTCGGGCAGCGCTACCAATGCGCTTTGCGGTTGCTCTTTCAGGATACCTGCTACCAGTCCGTTAAGCGTTTTTACCAGTAGGGCCGCGCCAATATCTTTCATCCGTTCATGTACGTCGCCAGCCGTTTCATGGTCGCCGATCGGGAAACTTTCCTGTAACAGGATATTGCCGGTATCAATCTCATGCTGCAACCTGAAGGTAGTAACACCGGTTTCTTTCTCGCCGTTGATAACCGCCCAGTTAATGGGCGCCGCACCGCGGTATTGTGGCAATAAAGAACCATGGAGGTTGATGGTTCCAAGGGGTGGCATGTTCCAGACCAGTTCCGGGAGCATGCGGAATGCCACTACTACCTGTATATCCGCTGCCAGGGCTTTTAGATTTTCAATAAACAAAGGGTTCTTTAATTTTTCTGGCTGTAAAACGGTTAGTCCTTTTTCGAGCGCATATTTCTTTACGGGGCTTTCGGTAAGTTTCATGCCGCGTCCGGCGGGTTTATCGGGCGCTGTAATAACGGCAACCACCAGGTAACCCGCGTTTATCAATGCGTCTAAAGAAGCAACGGCAAAATCCGGAGTGCCCATAAAGATCACCCGGAGTGGTGCATTTGATGATTCGGTGACAGGCTCTTTTTTATTGCCAGGCATCATGTATGGGTAAAGTTTGTAAGCCTTATTAAATTATCTCATTTCACAAGTTCCTGCCCATGCTGTTAAACCGGTTTCGGGCATCGGGCAGTTTAATTCGTCACGGAATCCCCGTTTATCAAACAGACATATTTTTTTCTTTCTTCACGTGGTCAGCCTGTACTGGTCCTATCCCTGGTCCAGCAGCGCGAAATAGAGCCGGCCATCAGTGCAGCCAACTGATGGCATCCGAAAACAAAAAAAATAGCTGGCCCATTTCATTTTTATGGAATTTGGTACACAAAGATGTATATATAATCCTGCAAAAAATCGATAATTTTTTTTTAATGGAAATTGTGAAACATTGCCTTACTTTCGGGTTTAAATCGTCCTTTATTTTATCTTGCTGCTTGCCTGTACTTCAACCGCTGACGTATCGGTACCAGTGCTGATTTAAGGAGGTGAAAGCAATCAAATTATTATTTAAAAAAATTATCTATGCAAACAGTGAAAAGCGGTGATACAGTTAAAGTACATTACCATGGCCGGCTTACGGACGGAACAACTTTCGACAGCAGCGAGGGGCGCGTACCACTGGAATTTGAGGTAGGCAGCGGGATGGTGATTAAAGGTTTTGATGATGGCGTAACCGGTATGAAAGTAGGAGATAAAAAAACTATTAATATACCGGTAGACGAAGCCTATGGCCCGGTAAACGAGGATATGCTGGTTGAATTTCCGCGGGCTAATTTTCCACCCGAAATGGTTCCTGAAATAGGTATGCAGTTAAATATGACCAGTGGCGAAGGTCAGGTGATACCCGTTGTTATTATGGATATCAAGGACGACGTTATTTCACTGGATGCCAACCACCCCCTGGCAGGAGAAGATCTGGTTTTTGACCTGGAACTGGTTGAAATTGTGGGCGCAAAATCTTTGATCATTATGCCTTAACGGCAGCACAGTTCATACAGGGTTCATCATTATATGGTCTGGCAGATAATGATGAACTTTTTTTTATGCGCAAGGTTATCTGCCCGGTAGCAATCACAACAGGAAATACAACACCTTAAGGTTGGCTATACAACAGTGTTGTCGGAAACGGGAGACAGGGCATGGACAAACGCATATTTTTTTTCATATAGCCATATCAATGCCACAATGGCCAGCAAACAAAGCGCTGAAGCAACCAGTGATCCTTCGAAGCCAAATTTGCCGCCGGTAAGCAGCACACTACCCTGTATATCGTGCTGGAAAAGGCTTTGAAGGTGTAAGCCGCTTACTTCGTAACCAAGTATGGGTCCCTGGAAAAAATTCCAGGAAAAATGAAGCATCATGCCAAACCACAGGTTCCGGGTGTAGATATAATTGAGTCCCAATAAAATACCCGCCAGGAAAATATTGCCAGCGGCAACAACCGAAAAATCAGGGTTGGCCAGGTGACCCAGCGTAAAGACAAGGGCTGAGATGCACAGAGCCAGCCATTTGTTGGCAGATTCTAGGAGGTTGTTTAATATATATCCACGGAATACCATCTCTTCATAAAAAGCTACTATCACCATCAGTCCGAAACTGATAAAGAGATCGTTGCCACTAAAACTGATATCGGTCCATACCAGGTTTTTGCTGAAATACAATATACAGGTGCCGGCACACAATAATAAAATACCCAGGAAAAAACCGCTGCCTGCATGGTTCCCGTTTTTATCAATGGAGAAACCAATACTTTCAAACGATTTTCTATCGATGACCTTCCGGAACAACCACACCGCCGCCAGGGATATCAGTGCGTTGGTGATCAACAGTAGGTACGGCGTGTTTCCTTTTGCAATATCTTTTATATCTACCGGTGGCTTGTGCGAATACAACAGGAAGAAGCCGGCTATCAGCAGGCATCCAAAATAAAAAACAACAAACAACACCGCCCGTAGCCATCCCTGCGGAACAATGGGATTATTATGGAGATCTGGTTTCATTTATGTTAATTTGCTTTTTTTAGCTGTAGGATTGGGGCACCGGTATTGCTGATTGCTTTTATTGCCATAACAGGCAAACAGCATAAGGAGGTCATACCGCCAGCAATCTTTCCAGCAAATAAAAGTACAACTATGTTTGATAATTATTCATATACGGCACCGGAACGTTTGATGCGGTATGTGCAGGTAGATACACAGAGTGATCCACAATCAGAAACCCACCCAAGCACCGAAAAGCAAAAAGACCTTGGCCGTCTGCTGGTAACCGAACTGCAGGAACTGGGTGTTACAGATGCGCACCTGGATGAATTCGGGTACCTGTATGCAACCATTGCATCCAATACGGAAAAACAGGTGCCGGTCATTTGTTTTTGTGCCCATATGGATACAGCACCGGATTGCAGCGGGGCTGGAGTGAAGCCCTTGCTACATAAAAATTATGACGGCGCCGATTTGGTACTGCCGGACGATACCAGCCAGGTAATTTCGGTAGCCGACCATCCTTATCTTAAAGAAAAACTGGGAGAAGACATTGTTACGGCATCGGGTACCACCTTACTGGGCGCCGACGATAAAGCCGGGCTGGCCATTATCCTGGATTTCGTAAATTACCTGCGCCTGCATCCAGAAATAAAACACGGTACCATAAAAATACTCTTTACACCAGATGAGGAAGTGGGCCGGGGTGTTGATAAAGCAGACCTTGAAAAACTGGCGGCTGATTTTGCGTATACACTCGACGGCGGTGAAAGAGGCAGCCTGGAAGATGAGAATTTTTCCGCGGATGCTGTTACGGTTACTTTTCATGGCATCAGTGCACACCCCGGTGCAGCCAAAGACAAACTGGTGAATGCCGTAAAAGTAGCGGCTTATTTTTTGGATTTGCTGCCCAAAGATGAGTTGTCGCCCGAAACAACGGAAGACCGCTATGGTTTTGTGCATCCCGTGCGCATAAAAGGCATCGCGGAAAAAGTAAGCGTGCAGTTTATTATCCGTGATTTTTTTATAGCCAGACTGGAAGCCTATGAAAATTACCTGCGTGATAAAGTAGCGTTGGCCCTGGTAAAGTTTCCGGGCGCTACCGTAGATTTTCTGGTAAAGGAACAATACCGGAACATGAAAGAAATACTGGATTTGCATCCACGGGTGGTGGCATACGCCCGCATGGCCATGGAGCGTGCCGGTATAAAACCCCGGACCGAAGGCATCCGTGGAGGCACAGATGGCGCCCGCCTGTCTTTTATGGGATTGCCCTGTCCCAATATTTTTACAGGTGAAATGGCCCTGCATGGCAAACATGAATACATAAGCGTGCAGGATATGCAAAAAAGCATGCAGACCCTGGTGCACCTGGCGGCCATATGGGAGGAAGCACCGTTTCTGGCGGTTCTCTAATGGGCGCTATCTTATGTATACCGTTGCCTGCCCTGAGTAGGGCGATTAAGGCAATTCAACTATTTTCAGATTTTTCCACCGCACTTTTATTCCACCGCCGGCATGTATCTGCAGCGCGATAAAGCCCTCACCCTGGCCAATTTTTTGATCCTGGAAGTCTACCATCATATGCTTGTTTAACCAGGTAGTAACATGACCACCGGCCACCTTTATCTTCATGGTATTCCATTGGCCTTCTTTTAAATATTTTTCATCCTCCGGTTTAGGCTGAATTAGCCAGCCCCTGCCATAGGATTCATAAATACCGCCCGTATGCAAGTTGATGGGTGCTACTTCAACCTGCCAGCCACTTATTTTTACGCCTTCAATAGACGACCGGAAAAAAACTCCGCTGTTACCATTGGCTTCCTGTTTAAACTTCAGGGTAAGGATAAAATTTTTGTAACTTTTGTTGGTAGAAAGATAACCATATTGTTTGTCGGGCCCGCTTTCACAAACCAGCTGGTGACGGCTGTCTACATACCATTTTTCTGTACCGTTGATCGTCCAGCCGCTGAGGTCTTTACCATTAAAGAGGGGTTCGTTCTTTTGCGAAAAAAGAACGGATACGGCAATCGTAAGAAAGGAGAATATTAAAAATCTTTTCATCTTGCTAAATTTAAAAGCCGGTATTTCTCAACGGCCATGAAAGATATAAAAAGACATTAGCATTAACTGTTTGTTGCGTTGGCTTTAAAAACGGAATGGGCACAGATTGCGTTGCCTGTTTAAACCGGGGGCTGTTAAACCTGCATCCCAGGCAGGTTTTTCCAGATGCGCATATACCAGTAAACAGGATAGCCGACCGTACCGGCGAAAATAAAAATTAGTATCCATACAAGACGTTCCGTACTATCCAGGACCTTATTGTTTACAGCATGAATAATAAAATAGATTTTCATGGCCAGGGAGGTTATCCCCATTAGCAGGGCCGTTCCAATTATCCAGCCAATATGTTGCAGGAATACCTGGGATTCAAAAGCCTCTTGTTGCTGGTTTCGGAGAGCAGTAAAAAAGAAGCTAAAAAAAACAACCAGGTAGGCCCCAATCAGCAAGAGGGGTAATACAGACAAAAGGCCCAGCAACAGTTTTCGTAGTTTCGACATACCGGTATATTTTAAGGAAGATAAAGAAAAAATGCGGCATTAGCCAGTGTTGGCAAGACCTGATGCACTGTTATTGCGCAGGCTGTTAAACCCGGAAATCTGCTTCTTCGCTGCCAGGCTGATTAATCCGTTCACCTGCTGGTAATGTATGCGTGCTTTTTTTAACGAAAGATGGCATCCTTAGCTGACAGCTTACACTTTTTCAGGACTGAATAGGAAGACCGAACTGCCTGTACCTGAAATGATGATTTTTTTTGTGAGAATACCTGCCATTGGGATCGGGTGGGTCGCCCTTTCTTCGGACGGCTTACCCTTGGCTGGAAACTGGTGTAGGGGTCGGTGAGATTTCGAGCCCCATGCCCAATTATCATTCCACGGCTGAACGGAGCGTCGCAACCATCGCTCCCCAAAGCGCTACGGCCCGTGTAATAAAAACACTTAACTTCAGCGCATAAATGTATATACTATGCCCAATGCATTGATTAATTATTGGTGGGTGATCCTGCTGGTTATTTTTGTTTTCAGCGGACTGGTAACAGTAAACCAGGGTTTTATAAATGTAGTTACCATGTTTGGCAAATACCGCCGGATTCTGCGACCGGGTCTGAACTTTAAGATCCCGGTTCTGGAAGTGGTGGCCAAACGCATCAGCATCCAAAATCGGTCTGTGGAGTTGGAATTTCAGGCAGTAACGGCAGACCAGGCCAATGTCTATTTTAAAAGCATGTTGTTGTACGCCGTGCAAAACGCCGACGAAGAAACGATCAAAAGAGTGGCGTTTAAGTTTATCAGCGACCGCGACCTGATGCAGGCCCTCACCCGTACCATTGAAGGGAGCATCCGTTCATTTGTGGCCACAAAAAGACAGGCTGAGATACTGGGACTGCGCAAGGAAATTGTGGAATTTGTAAAAGACCAGATAGACCACTCATTGGAAGAATGGGGTTACCACCTGCTTGACCTGCAGATCAACGATATTACTTTTGACCAGGCAATTATTGACAGCATGAGTAAAGTGGTGGCCAGCAATAACCTTAAAGCCGCCGCCGAAAATGAGGGCCAGGCCCTGCTGATTACAAAAACAAAATCTGCCGAAGCGGAAGGCAATGCCATTAAAATTGCAGCCGAAGCGGAACGGCAGGCAGCGCAATTGCGCGGGCAGGGGGTGGCACTTTTTCGCGAAGAAGTGGCCAAGGGTATGAGCCAGGCCGCGGCAGAAATGAAACAGGCCAATTTGGATACCAATGTAATTTTGTTCAGTATGTGGACAGAAGCCATAAAAAACTTTGCCGAACTGGGTAAGGGCAATGTTATTTTCCTGGACGGCAGTTCGGAAGGAATGGAAAAAACCATGAAGCAAATACAGGCAATGATGCTGAAACAAAGCGGTACCTGATCACGGACCATGTCTTTACAATAACTTAATAACACGCATATGAAAGCGCTTATTTCTGCAATGGTATTGTTGATATCGATTCTATATAACGCCGATGCACAGCTTAGCACCCCTGATATGGTTCAAACAAAAATGGGTATGCTCAGCCTACAGCCTGTTCAGCATGCCAGCCTGGTCCTGACCATAAGCAACATAACCATCTATGCAGACCCGGCCAGTGCAGCCGATTTTAAAGGCCTGACGGCGCCCACTATCATACTGGTTACCGATATACATGGCGACCACTTTAATGGAAAAGCCATTGAAGCACTTAAAACACCCGGCACCGTACTGGTAGTTCCCCAGGCAGTGGCAGACAAACTGCCAGAGGCGGATAAGAAACACCTGGTAATCCTGAAAAATGGTGACAACAGCACACAATCCGGCATTTCCATAAAAGCCATCCCCATGTATAATCTTCCTGAAAACGCCACGGCCATGCACACAAAGGGCAGGGGAAACGGATATGTACTGGGCATCGGTGGCCGGCAGGTTTATATCTCGGGCGATACGCAGGGCATTCCTGAAATGCGTGCGCTAAAAAATATTGACGTCGCTTTTATTTGTATGAACCTGCCCTATACCATGGATATAAAGGAAGCAGCGGATGCCGTACTGACCTTTAAACCCGGGATTGTTTATCCCTATCATTACCGGGGCCAGGGCGGTTTAAGCGATATAGATGAGTTTAAAACGCTGGTGAATGCCGGCAACAAAAACATAGATGTACGCCTGCGAAACTGGTACCCGACAAATTAAGACGTCGCCGGGAAGCTGTATAGGATTACCGCTCGGGTAATATTGCGCTGGAGCAAACGATGGGGATCGGCCGCGGATAAGAACCGCTTTCGCCATGACTGCCAGGAGGGATAACCGCCCATCCTGGTCGCAAAAAAATGTATATATCAATTCTGGTGCATCCGGCTCGGCATATTGCCTGTTTGAATGACCCGGCACAGGACCCGGAAGTTTTTTTACGGAGTTCCACCGCTCACCGGATAAAGTGCCGGGAACCTTACCCGATTTTACTAATTTTGCTAAGGGATTTGGCTGCACGATAACATGGTAACCATCCACCCGCGTGAAGCTTTTGTTTAAAAAATAATCATATAGACACCGGAGGAAAAACAAGCGAGGTAAATGATAGTTGATAAATATAACCGTGTTCACAATTATTTGCGTATTTCTTTAACTGATAATTGCAATCTCCGCTGTTTTTATTGCATGCCCGAAGAAGATTATGTATTTACCCCGGCCAGTCGTTTAATGCAGGCCGATGAAATACTGGCGCTCGCAAAAATCTTTGTGGCAAACGGCGTTTCAAAGATAAGGCTGACCGGTGGCGAGCCGCTGGTTCGCAAAGATGCCGCGGAAATTATATTGGCCCTGTCTGCATTACCCGTCAAACTTACCCTTACTACCAATGGCACTCGTTTGCATGAATTTGCCGGCCTGCTGGAAGAAGCCGGCGTACGGTCCGTAAATATCAGTCTTGATACCCTGCAGGCGGAAAAATTTTTGTTGCTGACCCACCGCAACCAGTTTGAACTGGTTAAAAATAACATTGATGCCATGATTGCCCGCGGTTTTCACATAAAAGTAAATGCCGTGGTAATGAAAGGATTGAATGATGATGAGATCAATGATTTTGTTGCCTGGACAAAAGACATGCCCGTTCATATACGTTTTATTGAGTTTATGCCTTTTAGCGGTAACCGCTGGGCAAGCAACAAGGTGTTTACCTTACAGGAGATTGTAGCAGTTATAAAAGAACGGTACGAAACTGTCTCGGTAATTGAAGATGTACACGATACCGCCAAAGTGTTTACGTCGCCGGGTCATGCCGGCACTTTTGGAATTATCAGTACCATGTCGTCTCCTTTTTGCGGCGCTTGTAACCGCATGCGTTTAACAGCGGATGGTAAAATGAAAAATTGTCTTTTCTCAAAAGAGGAAACGGATCTATTGGGGGCCTTTCGCAGGGGAGAAGATGTATTGCCGCTTATTTATCAAAGCATCGGTAAAAAGGCAAAGGAGTTGGGCGGGCAATTTACTTCAGATTTTGAACACATTCATGCCGGTGATATCAATAACCGTAGTATGATAACCATTGGCGGATAAAGAGGTGATGTTAAGTTTTAATCAGCGCAGGATAAGTACCACTCACAGCACACAAGTAGCCATATTTATGATTTCAGTAGCGGAAGCAAAAAGAATAACCAGGGAGCACGTACAGGCGTTGCCGCCCCGGCGGTTATCATTACAGGATGCATCGGGGATGGTATTGGCGGAAGCAGTTTTTGCTGCAAGTTCCATTCCCGGTTTCCGGCAATCTTCCATGGACGGCTATGCTTTTTCATTTGACGACTGGCAGCCAAATAAAAAACTGACCATCAAGGGGATTGTTGCTGCGGGTGGTACCGGTGATACCCTGCTGCAACCCGGCAATGCCGTTCGCATTTTTACCGGCGCAGCGCTGCCGCCGGGTGCAGATACGGTGGTTATACAGGAGAAAACAACCGTTGATAATGGCCAGCTTCGTATTGAAGATGATCGCCTGCAGCGGGGTATGCATGTGCGGGCAGAAGGTGCTGAAATTAAAAAAGGGGCACTGGCATTGGCCAAAGACAGCCTGCTGACGCCCGCGGCCATTGGATTTTTAACGGCTATGGGCACTACCCAGGTGCTGGTATACCCACGGCCGGCTGTAAGTATTGTTGTAACCGGCAACGAATTGCAGGAGCCGGGGATGCCCTTGCAGTACGGACAGGTGTACGAAGCAAATTCGGTTTCCTTAAAAGCCGCCCTGCAGCAATTGAATATTTCTCCTGTAAAAGTATACCGGGCAAAGGACAATCTTAACGAACTAACGACCGTCCTTGGAACGGCGCTGGAAGAAAGCGACCTGGTTTTTTTAACGGGGGGCATTAGCGTGGGCGACTATGATTTTGTTTTACAGGCAACCATCAACAATGGCGTGGAGCAACTCTTCCATAAAATAAAACAAAGACCTGCCAAACCACTGTATTTTGGAAAAAAAAATGGCAAATATATTTTTGGGTTACCCGGTAACCCCGCATCGGGCCTAATTTCTTTTTACGAATACGCGGCACCGGTAATAGGCATCCTGTGTAAACGCAATTTTAATTTGGAGTCACTACAGGCGCCCCTTGAACAGGCGTTTAAAAAACCTGCGGGTTTAACCCATTTTTTAAAAGGGTGGTATAACGGGAAAACAGTCGCGGTTCTGGATGCCCAGGAATCGTATCGGTTGAGTTCTTTTGCAAAGGCCAATTGTTTGATACAGGTAGACGAAGATGCCACCGCCTGTGCCGCAGGCGCATTGGTTGAAATACACCGGCTGCCTTCCTGATTATTTTCTACTATGGATACCATTCTTATATTCTATATTTTATTGTTCCTGGTTGCTTTTTTGTATGCTTCGGTGGGCCACGGCGGTGCCAGCGGCTACCTGGCCCTGATGGCCATTTTCAGTATTGCACCGGATGTAATGAAACCCACTGCATTATTGTTAAACCTGTTTGTATCGCTTACTTCATTTATACAATTTTACCGTGGTCAGCATTTTAAATGGAAAATATTTTTGCCACTTGCACTGGCATCGGTGCCCATGGCTTTTGCCGGAGGTGTGGTTACCGTAGACGGGCATATCTACAAAAAAATGCTGGGTATGTTATTGTTGATACCCATTATACGGTTTCTTTTCTTTGCAAATATCCCCGACAGCGAATTAAAAAAGTCAAGTATTGGATTGTCCATTTTGATTGGGGCGTTCATTGGATTCCTCTCGGGGCTAATTGGCATTGGAGGCGGTATTATACTGTCGCCCATTCTGCTGCTGTTAAAATGGACCAACCAGAAGCAAACCGCTGCCATCAGTGCACTGTTTATTTTTGTGAATTCTATATCAGGGCTTGCAGGGCAATTAACCAGGGGCGTACACTTTAGCCCGGATATGATTACATATGTTATAATTGCTTTTGTTGCCGGTTTGTTTGGCGCCTATTTTGGGTCTTTGAAATTTAAACAGGCAATACTCAAAAATGTGCTGGCCGTGGTGTTGATGCTGGCCGCCTATAAACTCTTGTTTACACATGCCTGATGAAAGACATACTATATATGACTTTGCACGCCTGTTAAATAGATCAAGGTATGATGGTTTAATTCAATGCTGAAAAAATACTCTTTTGCCAACCTTGCAACCACAGCAGCGGCTGATAACGAGTGATTAGGGGTGGCGATGACGGTGGGTGAAAAAAACTATATATGCAGCAATATCAGCGGCTGCCTTTATGAATTGTTTCATGGCTCATTTTTTTTAATTCTTAATTTAATTGTATGGAACAGGATGAGCGGTTATTGCCGGTCTTGTTTTTATGACTAGACAATACCTGGCTTTATTATGATATCATGGTGAATTAATTCCATTGCATTTGACCGAAACCCATACCAGAACGGAAATGAATTGTAAATCAATATTTTTTCAAAAATGAGAAGA
Organism: Bacteroidota bacterium; assembly: GCA_040007355.1. GTDB lineage: Bacteria > Bacteroidota > Bacteroidia > Chitinophagales > Chitinophagaceae > JACMLD01. The sequence goes on from JBDTVE010000014.1 coordinate 23,178, forward strand.
ACCAACTGTCTTGTTTTCACCCAGGTTTAAGGATCGTACAATACAGTCATTGGCCGGTATCCTACGCCCAGGCGACCGTGCTAACCAGGGTGGTGGCACAAACAAAGCGGATCAGCAGAACATTTTCCATGGCAACACGAGTATGCGGGTGTTTCGTTATACCTTCATTAGCTGTAGTATGAGTATAAACATTTTTTTAACGGTCAGGCATTATGAATGTAGAAATATTTCCTCAACAGGGAAAATATAAAATTCATTCAGTACAAGTTGGACCATTTCTCGTCATACTTTCGATAAAACTCGTCTTTATTCGTCTTGTTTTAGTATTTTTTTCAAATGGTGCTTTGGCATGTTTTTATTACACAAACCATATAGTCATCGACCATGAAAAGAAAAATAAAAACCCACGCGAATCAAAACAATGAGGTAATGAAAGGGTACAATGAAGCAAATCCGGGGCAATCGCAGGGCGCTTTCAGACCTGCTTCAGAGGAAGAAAAGCCTCTAAAGAATGAAATAAAATCAAATGCAGCTTCAAAAAAGGCAAAAGAAGATCAAAATTGACCGGCTACGCTATCCATCTGGCAGGAAATATTTTTAAACTATACTTTTAAACTATATGAATGGCATCCAAACAAAAAAGCCCCGGGTAAATAAGGTTATTCTAATTATTGCTGGCATTCTTTTATTGGTAGTGGCAGGTTTCATAGTATGGAACGTTTTTAAATATAAATTTATCAAGGGCAAAGTGAGTGATGCCGTTTTTGAGAAAACCAACGGACTATACACTATCCGCTACGATAAAATGAATTTGGATGAGGTAGCGGGTTATCTCTATGTGACCAATTTAAAGATTATACCGGATACCGCCCGGTTCAGAGAACTGGTAGCGGCGAACAGGAATCCCGCCCTGCTGCTGGAGTTAACCATACCGGAATTAAGAATTGCAGGTGTTCAAACGCCCGCGGTCATGCTGGGTAAAGCGGTGAACGGCCGGAAACTGGAGATCAGTAACGCGTCTGTTGTTTTTTATTATGCGAAAGCGCATCCTGATACCAGTGCAGGCGCGGTCAAAGAAGAAATGTACCGGCAGTTACTGGGCGATCTGAAACAGATACAGGCTGATACGGTAGAAGTGATGAATGTATCACTGGCGTTTATTGATATACGTAACAATCGGAAAACAATCGAGGCCTCGGGTATTTCCGTGCACCTGAAAGACGTGCTGATTGATAGCCTGCACAGCAACGACAGCACCCGGTTTTTCTTTTCGAGGAAAGTATTGGTCAGTGGCGACAAGGGCGTTGTCAAAAATAAGACCGGAACCTATTTTTATCATTTCAATGATTTTAGTTTTTCCAGCGAGGGCGGCGTGTTTTCCATCAGGTCAGTACAGATAACGCCGCAATTGAACGAAGAAAGGTTTGCGGCCTTCTCAAAATTACAGAATGACAGGTTCAATATCAGTTTTACAAACGTGTCTTTAAAAAACATCAATCTTGCAAGGCTGATGCAGTCGGATGTGGTGGCAGACAGCCTCCTGATAAAAGACAGCGAGTTCAGGATTTTCCGGGATCTTTCTTACCCCCGCGACAAAAAGGTCCGGGTGGGCGATTTTCCCCAACAATTGCTGGTGAAAATGCCGGTGGTGCTTTCACTAAAAAAAATTGTAATTGGCCACTCATTTATTGAATACAAGGAAAAAAATCCTAAATCTGATTATAGTGGCAGGGTGCAGTTCGCGCATGCCAGCGCGGTTATCAGCAATGTAACCAACGAACCCGCACGAATAAAAGCCGATGGTCATTGTGTGCTGGATTTTAGCGCCCGCTTCCTGGATATGGCGCCCATGCATGCACATCTCAATATGCTTCTGGACAATCCAAAGGGCCGGTTTACGTTTAGCGGGTCAATGGCGGGTTTTGAGGCCAGTAAACTAAATGTATTGATGGAGCCCATGGGACTGGCGCGCATAGACAAAGGGGTAGTAAACAGCGTTCGGTTTAATTTCTCCGCCCATAGTTATGGAAGTGATGGACGGCTCACCCTGTTATACAAAGATTTAAAACTTACGCTTTTAAAAAAGGACAGCGCCGATAACAAATTAAAAAAGAAAAAGCTGGCGAGTTTTGTGGCCAATATCTTAGTAAAAAATGCCAACCCCCTACGCAAACAGGAAGTCAGAACAGCAACGGTGCATTATATACATGATACCAACCGTTCCTTTTTTAACCTCATGTGGAAATCGGTGTATACCGGAGTGAAGCAAACCGCCGGAATGTGATACGAGCGATGGCAGATAAGAAGACTATCCTACTGTTTCTAACTAAAACGGGTAACCGATGGCAAGATTGAACACCAGGTTATCCCTGCGCCAGGGCCCGCTCCCAAAATCGATCTGGTCTAATACCCATCGTTGTCCCTCGGGGAGATAGGGCTTGCGCAGGGGAAAAGCCAGGTCTAGGCGCAATACCAGAAAGGAAACATCTACCCGCAAGCCAACGCCGGCGCCAATGGCCAGCTGTTGCATGAATTTGTTGGTAAATTCGGCGCCGGGTTTCAAGATGTCTTTGTTATACAGCCAGATATTACCGCCATCTGCAAACACTGCACCGTTCACCACGCTAACCAATTTAAAGCGGTACTCTGTATTTATTTCCAATTTGATATCGCCCGATTGATCAGGCAGAAATTTGGTGATGCTGTCAACCATGGGTAGATAAGTGCCAGGCCCCAGGGAACGACTGCGGAACGCACGGATGCTGTTATTGCCTCCAATAAAGAATTGTTTAATAAATGGCAGCGAGGATGAATTGCCATATGGGTAACCCAGGCCGGCAATCAGCCGACTGGCCCATACGCTGTTTTTGCCGGTTTGTTTATAATAACGGATATCCATATCTCCCCGCAGGTATTGCGAAAATGCAGCGTTGAAAATGGTTACTTCTTTACCGTTTTTTAGGTCGGCGCCGGAAGCCAGGCCGGCAATGTTGCCTGACAGGTCGAGGTTGCCATTAAAATATATACCCGTTTGCGGCCCATTGCCCGTTAAAGGGTTATAAGTATAGCTGTATGTTGATCCTAGTATAAATTGTTTGTCAATGGCTTTTTGCAAGGTGGGATTTGTATCGATGGCCGCCTTGTAAATCTGCGTAACATTTATCGGCTGAACATAATTAATGCTGATCGGGTTTAATACATGTTCTTTTTTTGCATTTTCTTTCCAGCTGTAGCCATAAGAAGCACGAAAAGAATTTAAAGTATAGAGTTTTTGTTTGTTTAACAGGTCATATGCCAGCAGGAAATTTGTTTTGGGAACAAAGCCGCTTTTTGTATTGAAATTAAAAAATGGAATAATAAACCGTGGCACGGTAAGATTGGCCTCTATACCTGCACGGTAGGTGTTGAAGCCCTTGAGCTGCCCGCTGTACTGAACTTCAAAACCACCCAGGCCGGTGATGCTTAACAATTCGCCCCCCTTCATGGTATTCCGGTTCCGCCAGCTTACACTGATCGTTGAACCGGTAAGATTATTTGACTTTGTACTGCCGTTTAATTCTGCGCGCAATGTTTTTTTAGGAAGAGGGGTAAGATAATAATAGGTGTTTAGCTGGGGCGTATCCTGTTTCGGCACTACTTCGAACCTGTTCTTTACAAATTTGAAAAGTCCCAGGGTGATCAACCGGTTTAAGGTAAGGTTATGATTGGAACGTTTGTAAACATCGCCGGGGCTGAACAGCATCATCCGGTCTAACATGCGGGGTTTATAAAGGTGTTGCCGGTCCACAATATGATAGCCGTTATACAATACCGCCGTTTGCCTAACGGTATCTGTGGAAGCCGAACCCAGGCGGTAATTGGAGAAAATAAAAATATCGTTGATGGTATAAATCTTTTTTGACACGCCGGGAATAATGGGTTTGATGTTTACGGCGAGGTTTACTTGGTTGTTTCCGATGCTTGAATCCACCGCTACATAGAGGAAGTCCGGGTTAAAATAATAAAAACCTCTTTCTTTCAGGAAGGCGTCTATACGATCACGCTCTGATTTGAATACATCCAGGTTATAGGGCTTCCCCGGTTTAAGAAAACTGGCTGTTGCCGATTCGGAAATGGTTTTTGTAAGCAGGCTGCTGTCTTGTTCAAATGCCACGCCCTTTATGGTATACTGTGGCCCGGTTTCGGCATCATAAATAGCTTTGCCTCTTTTGTTTTTTACCACCGTATCGCCCTTTACTGTAGCTTGAAGAAAGCCCTGGTTTTGCAGGTTGCTGGCGAGTACCTTATTATTATGATCAATATCAACATCACTCATCAATACAGGTGGTTCGCCTATTTTATATTTTAATTTTCCCCGCAGGGACGTTTCTTTTTTTGGATGACCGGCAATATTATAAACAAACAATTTAAAACGAAGTCCGAGTATGCTTTTATTGGGTCGTGGCCGGGTAAGATCCTCCAGCTCCGAACGTATGGTTTTTGTTTTTTTATCGGTGGGGCCCACGGTTTTTACCGTAACCTTTGCGCCGGTGTATAACGATTCACCGGCCGGCAGGTACTTTGTATTGCTACAGGCGCAGAGCAGACAGGCCAGGCCAGTATAAAAGAGTATGGGTCTGTTGCGCATCATTTGCTAGTGATTTTGGTTGACTCTTTTGTCGCCGCTTCTTTTTTTCTTTTTGCTTTTCGTTCCGCCCTCAGCCTTGCTTTTTCTTTCTGACTTTGAAAAATTTCTTTTAGACGGTTATAGTCTACGGATATAATGAAGCCAATACCAGTCTCGATAATATAGCCCTCCAGTATGCCCTGGTAGTCGTTTTTACGATAGACGCGCAAGAGATAACGGCCGTCCTTGCTCAACTGGTACTCAAGCGCCACATTGCCGGCCAGGTTGGTGGCCTGCCGGTTGGTATTCTGTGCGCCCTCCAGCTCAAAATTGCTGCCTACGGTTACCGTTAGCCGGTCGTTCAGCAATTTTTTTGACAGGGCCACGTTCAGGTCCGTCTCGTTCTGCCGGTTGCCTGTACTATAATCGTCCTGTGATACCACGTCAAAATTGATGTCTACACCCTTTATCAGGTCCGATGCGAGCCGGTTCAACTGTTCGGTGAATATTTTGCTAACACTGGCCCTTGCAAAAGATTCCGCGGAAAGTCCCTCTCCGCTGCTTTCGAACGGGTTTTCCTGTATAAAGCGGTTTAGCAGTAATAATGCAAAAACCTGTTTGTTCAATTCGGAGGGTTCCTTCCGGAGATCGGTTAGTTTTTGATTCACCAATTCTATGATGGATTTTGATACATTGTAATTTTTTGTATCCGGTAATAAAATATCGAACGTGATATCCGGTTTAAGCAGTTGTCCCTGCATCTTCAGGTCTACTTCAAACGGGAGCTTTTGCAGGTAGGTATTGCGGATGGAAGCGACGGATCCTTCCAACTGGTTTTGAACCAGGTCTAACGGCGCCGCATTGGCGAGGTAAACAGCTGTTATGGCTACTTCCGCTTCGGTGGGCTCGCCTTTCCAAACTATTTTACTGCCCTTTTGGATCAGGAATTTCCTTTTCAGTAAATTAAAAGTGAGGTCGTAGGAGCCGCTTTCCAGCTCATAAGAGCCGGTTAGGGTAATCTTTCCACTGGGGTCTATGCCGGCATTTAGCAGGGCTTCGCCCCGCACATTCAGTAAATCGCCGTTTCCCTCATCCACCACGATGTTCAGTTCCGCTTCTTTTTTAATTTCGATATTTACGGAAATATCCACGCCGGTTGTCCCGGCATTGTTTAGCGAGTCGTCGGCATTTACCAGCACAAAATCTGTAGGAGGCGAATTTTCACTGGCAAATTTTACAATGCCTTCCCGTTCCTCTATACCCGGTTCTTTTTGCGGCAACACAATGGTGAGTTTTGTTTTATCATTGATGGTAAGGTTACCGTCAACCACCGGTGCCGCTTCTGTGCCTTTTACCGTAAGGTTGGTGGTAAAATACAACTGGCCATAATAGAGTTTATTATTCTTTTTGGTGCTGTTCAGCGCTTCAAAATTCCGGGCATGCAGGCTAAGATCAAAACGGTAATGCCGGAAATCAGTGGTACGGGCCACTCCGTCCAGCACCGCTTTATTGCCAGTGGAATCTGTTACCGTGAAGGTATCAAACCGGATGCCTTCGCTGTTGACGGCTATTTTTTCCTGGTCGATGCTGAAATAGCTGTTTAACATGGCCAGGTTAAAACGGGTTTTATTAAAATTAAGTTCCCCGTTAACCAGGGGCTTGGTCATATTGCCGGTAATGACAAGTTTGCCATTGATGGAGCCGGACGCATCGCGTACAGCGTTGTTACTGGCGCCTTCCAGTGTTTTTAACTGAAGCGCTCGAATGTTTGCATTCAGTTCAAAATTGCTGTTATTGCCCGGCCTGGAATAGTAATTTCCGGTCAGTTGCAGATCGTTTCCACGACCTGTTAATTGAACATTTGCCGCAAAGGTATTGGTCTGGGTATTATTTACCTGGAGGTGAAGGTCGCCCAGCGTATCTGCATATATGGCAAGGTTGTTTATAGTCAGGTCGCTGGTGAATGTGGGTTTTGTCATCAGGTCGTTTAGCTGCGCTTTTCCCTGCAATACGCCATCCACAAATAATGAATCTTGTTTAACAAAAGCTGAAAGTGTAGCCAGCCGGAAATCTTTAAAACTGATATCAAGCGGAGCATCCGGCGCGGGGGTGCTGCTGTTGATGGTTAGCAGTTGGTTGTCTTTTCCCAATTCAAATTTGCTGATATTAATTCCTTTCCGGTTGTATTCAACTTTGTTGTCTGTGTTGATGGTCCATTTGTCGTAATTAAGCATCAGGCTGTCCGGTTTCAGTGAAACTGCATAAGCGCCTTTACGCGGTTGCTGTACCAGGCCGGCCAGCTGGTATTTGTTTTTACCTGCTTTATCTTTATTCAGTAAGGAGAAATCTATTTTGTTGTTGGCAATGGCGGCGTTAAGGCTGGTGGCATACACGTTTAAGCTGCTGCCGCTTGTAATCTGCGCCACCGATACATTCACCAGCAGTTTGTCTTGCTGCGTGGTGGTGTGTATGTGAAGTCCATTGATCTTATTGGTGCCGTTTATCACAAGGGGCGCCAGCAAATCGGCCTGCCAGCCTTTATCACTTGTAAAATGACTTTGCAGGGTTATATCTTTCAGGCTGTCTAGCTGAGGTACCCATGCCTTTAAAAAGGGTCTGTTTACAATGGTGGCATTAATGGTAAAATCATAGGGGTCTGTTTTTACCTTGCTGCTATCTGCCACCGTGGTAAAATATGGTTCCAGTGCCTGCTGAAAAACAGTACCCATTTGCGTTAGTTTGTATTGCCCGTTTAGCTGCAGGTTTACCACATCGCTGGTAAAATGAATAAATCGTCCGCTGTCGGAGTTCCCGGCTGTTAGGGTCAGGGTGTCCACGGGTATCCGTAACTGGTTTCTGATGAGTACCGATTGGGTAACCAGCAGATTTCCCATCAGGCTATCGGGATTGGTAGAGGCGAAATCTGCGGCAAGATGTCCCTGGTAGAACAGCGTGTCGGTGGTCAGGTGCAGGGGCAATGTGCGAAGCGTGTCTGCCTGCAGATCAAGTTTTAGTGCGGGATATTTGCCTGTAAAGTTGCCGCTTGCATCCATCAGCACGGAAACATTGGGGTCACGTACGCTGGCTGTTGCTTTTAACTGCCGGCTGGCAATACTGCCATCAATATTGATGTGCTGGTAGGGATAGCCCTTGTATACCACGGAGCGGATGGCACCTTTTAGTCTGGCATCAGCATATTGAGGGTCATAACCCCTTCCTGCAACCGTAAAGCTGCCTGTTACTGGTCCCAGCATGGTGTCTTGCAGTAAGGACCGCAGGTCTAATTTATTTACGGTAAACGCCAGGTTGTACCGGGCATTTATTTTGTCGCTAAACCCGGATGCAGTGCCCTTTACGGTGGCATCTCCCAGGGTCGATTGTATCGCCAGGTCTGTATTGAGATCGTTCATGCCACCGTTAAATTTTCCCGCCAGGGTAAATTGATCCGGGAGGCTGACATTGGCAGGCAGGGTATTGGGTGGCAACAGGCTGCTGATATCTTTGCGAGTGCTATGGAAACGCTTTATAACAAGATTGGCGTGTATCCTTTTTGGTTCCGTGATATGCTGGAGGTTCCCTGAAACGTCTACAACCGTTGTTCCGATGCCACTGAACTGGAATACGGGTACAGACAGGCTGGACAAATTGCCCCTGAGACGCGTGTTTAGCAACAAAACGGTGTTTTCGTTTTTAAAAGCCGGCTGTTTGCGTAAGGCCGGCATAAATATCAGGATATCCTTTACCTGTATTTTGCTGTTGAACAGATCCGCATCGAGCGCCAGCAGGGCCGGATCTTTTTGTACTGCTTTCAGGGAGGGGTAACCGACCTGCAGGGAACGCTGGATACTGCTGCCGGGGGTTTGGATACTTAGATCTTTTAGATACGCCTGCCTGGCCGTGTACAGAAACCTGGTAGAAAATCGGTTCAGTACAAAACCACTTTGCTCCTGCAGGCTTCCTTTTGTAATGGTGCCTGCAATGGAGTCTTTACTATACAGCAGGTTATTCATCTCAAGTGTAAGCCCCGATGCTTTCAGGTGTGAAAAGTCCATACCGCTGGCAGCACGTGGCCTGCTTTCGTCATCGTATTGGATATTGTTTTCGCTGAAAGCAGTTTTTGCTACTTCCAGCCGCCAGCCTGCATCGGCGGAGTCTACCACAACAACCGCTTTATTTTTTAAGACTTCGGCCGTGGATCGTCTGCCGATCTTTACAGCGGCGGTTGTTTTGTTTAACTGGATTTCATCTAAAACAATAAGCTGTTTAGCTAGATCAAATGTCTGAACCGTTCCTTTTAACTCGCCCAGTTGTACGCTTGTGTACAATGCTGAAACCGTATTACGATAGTCAAATGTAATATCCGCCAGATTTATTTTTTTCAGGACCAGCTGGAAAGGGGCAGTCGTAATGTTTTTGCTTTTGGAGGACGCGTTTTCCTGCGGAGTTTGCAGAGGTTTGTCCTGGTATATTCTTGCCCGTACGCCTTTTATTTCAACCAATGGAATATCAAACTGCTCATGGCTGGGATCCAACTTATCAATCCGGGTGAGGCTGTGTTCAATCCATACTTCCATATCATTACCGGTAACCACATCGTTATAAACCACGCGGATATTGTTCAGCAGCAGTTTGTCGAGTGAGATCTTCAGAGCCGATGTGTCCTGGTTTGTAGGTTGTTTTTTTTCATTGCCGGCAAAGGCATCGGCTATAAACTGGAAATTAAAACTGGTATCGGGCAATTGTCGTTTGATCTTGGCGGTAATGCCATCCAGCTCAACTGAATTGATGGCTATTTCACTGTGGAGCAATTTCCACATATTAATATTTATCTTGAGGAGTTTGCCAGATAAAAGCGTGTCTTTTTGTCGGTCTTCCAAATATAGGTTGCCCAATTCTATCGTTTGGGGAAAGCCGATATAAAGTTTGCCAATGGCCAACTTTGTTTGCAGCTTATTTGCCAAATAGGTCTGGGCCTTTTCACGCGCGATGTTTTGGATAAAGGGTGTTTGTACCAGCACAATTACCAGTAACAGCAAAATAAATATGCCCAGTAGTATTTTCAGGAAAAGCCTGCCCAGTCGCCGGTAAACAGATCTGCGGATATGAGGGGTTGGGCTTTGTTGCGGCATAAACGATAAACTTCTTAACAGTAAAAATACTAATACAAAGCCAATGCAAAAGACAGTCCATAAATAAGTACAAAACAAGACAGGGAGGGGTTAAAGGGATTGTTTTAAAATTTTCATCAATACCTGTTCTTCCGCGGTGAGCCCGCTTTTATTATCCGGGTCTTCCAGTTTATCAAGTTCTTTCAGGTAACCGGATAAGTTATTCTCTTCATACAATCTTATCAGCGCTGGATGAACATAATATTTCCGGCAGACGGTGCGTGTATTACCCAGTTTATGACTCACCTTATCCAATGCGGCCACTATGTTTTTTTTATTTTCCGTTGCAGTAAGGGCTTCGCCCAGCGAACGGAAGGCCTGCAGGGCGTGTACGGATCCGGCCCAGGTCCTGAAATCCTTGGCGCTGAAATCGCTACCCGCTGCTTCCTTGATATAATGGTTCACCATACCGGAATCAATTGGTTTTCGGTTGCCCGCTGCATCATAATACTGGAATAATTCTTTGCCGGGTATATCGCGGCATTCTTTTACCATCCGAGCCAATTTTTTATTTTTCAGGGTGATGTGGTGTTCGACGCCTTTTTTGCCTTTAAAGATGAAATTCATTTTATCGCCGTTAATGGCTACGTGCTTGTCTTTTAGCGTGGTTAGTCCATAGGATCCATTGGCTTTTTCGTACTCATTGTTTCCGACCCGGATATAAGTACGCTCCATTAAACTGATAACGGTTGCCAGCACTTTTTGCTGGCTCAGTTCCTTTATGGCCAAATCATTTTCCAGTTGCAAACGCAGTTTGGGCAGCACTTTGCCAAACTCATAGAGGCGATGGTATTTGGTTTCATTCCGCAGTTTGTTCCAGAGTTCATGATACCGGTATTGTTTTCGTTTGCGCAGGTCCAGACCGGTTGCTTGTATATGACCGTTTTCCCGCGGGCATATCCAGACATTCAGCCAGGCCGGCGGTATTACCAAATGATGGATGCGTTCTATTTCTTTTTTTTCTTTAAGGGGTTTGTCCTGCAGGTAGTAGGCAAATCCTTTGCCCTTCTTAACTCTTTTGATGCCGGGTTCGCTGTCTTTTACGTACAGGAGATTGGCGGCAACGGCGGCTTCTTCGTAATGTTTGTCAACTTTTAAAAAATCCTTGTGCTTTAGCGGCAATGCGGGGTCGCCCATAGTTTCTTTTAGCAAACATTATTGAAAATACAATGCCAGTAATCAGTGTGGATTTTTTTTCGCTGCTGGCAATGGAACCGGTTGGTTGGCATTGTTCATCTTTCTATATTAAATCGGCCCGGGAATGTTCAACAACGGGTGTATCCGTCCGTTCAATAAATATACTTAACATATACGGTTATGTGCACTCACGGTTTTTTTGCATAGGCATCCGCCAGGGCATCGATTTCTTTTTTATTGATGGTCTTTTTACCATCGTCTATCACGATCCGGTACCGGAAAACAACCGATTCACCTTTTTTCAATTCCAGGTTTTTGGCTGATTTTCCATTGGTGAATATTTTTTCGCCCAGGGGATTTGCCGCAAACAAACCGTAGCCGCGCGCATGCCAGAACGTAGGGTAATTGGGATTTTTCGGATGGTCTATAATGATGATGCTTACGGAATCCTGACCCATTTTCGCATATACTTTGCACCATCTTGCACGCGTACTCCAGGCAGCATCGCCCCGGATGCCTTCGCTGGTAATATAATTCCCGTTGGAGATGCTGTCGGCTTTTCCTTTTACAATTGTCACGATGCCTTTGTCGTCAGTGAATTTTTTGTCTTCTACAGTGGGTATCTGCAATTCACGGGCGAGCCTTAATCCCAGCATTCCATCTTTGGCATCCGTAAATTTCACTGTGGTGGCTGCTGTGAGCGTGGTGATGCGGTCTATGATGCGTAAACGGCCAGTGCCGCTGAAGGCAAATCGGGTTGTTTCTTCTAGCAGGGTTTCGTTTTGCTGATTGGTCCAGTTGGCATGATAGGCCAGTATGCCCTCCGGGCCATCTTTAGTTTCAATAATGCGATCTGTTTTTATCCAGCCATACAGGTTTTTTTTGGCAGCGGGGATGGCAAAGGAATTATTCCAGAAATCAAGTCCGTTTACGTTTTCATAATTAAACCACAGACCTATATGATGCGGGTGGTCTGTGGGTTCACCGGGCAATGGTTTTAATGGAAAGCCGCGTGTAACAATGGTTCCATTGGCAGCATGGATGGGGTATAGTACCGGTTTCTCCAGGGTATCGGGGTAAAAAAAACTGGTAAAGGGCTGGTTGTCCACCAGTACATCTATCCTGTTTACATTCTTTTCTTTTACCAGTTTTACTATTTCCTGTCTTTGTGCAGATAAAAAGGAAAACAGTATACAGCTAAGAACCAGTAGCAAGGTGCTTTTTTTTGCATGCATTGGAAATATTTTGACGAAGGAAAAAAGGTTATATTATTTGTGCAATATAAGATTCAAATCAGTGATGTCCGGGGAATTCCAATTTTTTTAATACGATTGAGCGGGCCTGCAGTGCATTTTACGCTTCCCGGTGTTTGTTTTACGAAGGGTGATTATGATCAGCAATGGCCGGCATTTGCCCGCCATTGCTGATATTGTTATTAAGCACCCAAGAGTTAATGGTTGACCGGTTTAGTATTTAAAAACCTTACCACCCGCCATTACTTCCTGGGTGGCTTCGTCGAATGTGGCTTTATGACCGGTATGCGCGGAAGCCGTGGTCATCATATTTGCAATGGAATGGCTATAGCCTGCTTCCACGGGGGCATTGGGTTCCTTGCGGCTTCGGATGCATTCCATCCAGTTGCGTACATGGTTGCTCGTTAGTTTGTCGCCACCAGTATTGGCCGAAGCCACTACTTTTTCTACTTCAGAAAGACTTAGTTCGGGTAGCAGGTTTTCCTTCATGTTCATAGCCGCCGCCATATTTTTCCTCAGGCCGCCTTTAGGAGAAACTTTATTGGTGTTCAAATTCAGTTCACCGCCGTTGGAGTAATAGATTTCTGCGGGGTTTTCATCGCCGTTGTCCATACGCGAGCCAAAGGTTACCTGGAAACCACTGGAAGGGTCATCGGCAGGACCATAATCAAAAACGGCGGTAATGGTATCCCAGTTTCTTCTCCCGTCTTTCCACATATAGATGCCGCCATTGGCCACCACACTGCGCGGGTGTTTGAGGCCGGAGAACCAGTGTACGGTATCAATCTGGTGGCTCATCCACTGACCTGGTAAACCCGAGGAATAGGGCCAGAACAAGCGATACTCCAGGTATTTGCGGGGGTCAAAATTTTCAAATGGCCGGTTCAATATAAAGCGTTTCCAATCGGTATCTTCTTCTTTTAGTTTTTTCAACAGGGCAGGTCTGCGCCAGCGGCCGGGCTGGTTTACGTTCCAGGTTAGTTCAACCATTTTTATATCGCCAAATTTTCCGGAGCGGATAAATTCATTGGCAGCATGGTAGTTGTCGCCACTCCTCCGTTGCGAACCTATTTGCACAATTTTTTTGCTGGCCTTGACCGCCTTTAATGCTGCACGGTTGTCTTCCATCGTTTCTGCAAACGGTTTCTCCACGTACGCATCGCAACCGGCATTTACCGCCTGGATGGCGTGCTGGGCATGCTGAAAATCGGCCGTGCTGATGAATACCGCATCGGCAAGTTTTTTATCGTACAATTCTTCATTGTTGCGACAGGCCACAATATCATGCCCCATTTTCTCTTTCCACACGGCTGCACCTTCCTCGCGCCGCAGCTTCCAGATATCAGATACCGCTACCACATCAAAATTCAGTTCTTTGTAGTAGTTCATAAAAGAAGGCAGGTGGCTGCTTCTGTGCCTGTCTGAAAAACCAACCACCCCAACTCGTACACGGTCGTTTGATCCAATAATCCGGCTATAGCTTTTAGCGCCGAAAGCAGGTGCGCCCAAATAAAACCCGGCAGATCCGATGGCTGCCTGTTTTATGAAATTGCGTCTTGATTGTGACATTGTAAATCGTTTTTTGAGTTAAGCGTGAAGGAATGAAAATTAGCAATATAGCGTTCGGTATCTTGTTGCTGATAAAATTAACTTATCAGTGTATCAAAACAATATTAATTTATGCCTTTTACCGGAAAGCTACTACATCGTTTTACCTTCGCTGGCTTTTCGCAGGTCTGCTGTAATACTGTCTATAAACCGGAACTGGTCTACAATGGGTTTTAACTCCGATAAACGGAGCCGGGTGCCGGTATTGCCAATGCCCTGTTCCAGTTCTGCATTCCGTTTTGCCAGCAGTTCGTTTATATGCGTGCCCAGCAGGAAAGGAGCGCCGGCTTCCAGCGGTGGCACTACGGTATCGGGTTCTTCTATGAGTTGCCGGGCGCTTGCTAAATGAGCGGTTGTACTGGCAATAATGACGGTAAAATCCTGCAACTGGTATTTGGCCGCCAGGGTTTTGCTGAAATGGGCCAAGGTTGCAATATGAGATATAAGTGTGTGTGTCAACACCACGAACTGGTGCAGTTGCCGGGCATTTTTCCGTTTGCTTTTTGGCTCGGCCAACACCCTTGAAAAAGCATCCGACAGATTGGCCAGAGCAACAAAAGCCTGTTTACGACTTAACCGGAACAGGGTGTCCGGGATAATGGCGCCAATAAACGTCTGCGACACACTCCGGTAGTAAGCAAGGCTTGCATCGAGGGCGGCTGCCTGGTATTTTTTAAACTGTTCGTGCTCCCAGGCGGGCAGTAAAAAGAAATTGGCGGCCAGGGCAATCACCGAACCGATGGCCGTATCCAGTAGCCTGTCTGTAAGCACCGTTTTAAACACGCCGGTATTCAACAAATGAAACAAGAGCAGCACATACGGGGTGGTAAAAATGACCGCTATCAGGTAATTCGTTCTCACAAAACTATAGGTGCCGGTCATCATCAGCAACAATATTATAAAAAGAACATTCCTGTCTTTAATAAAGTACAATATGATCAGCCCCGCCATGGCACCCGAGATGGTACCCAATACCCGCTGGTAATTTCTTTTTTTGGTAATACTATAGGCGGGTTTTAGTATAACGATGATGGTAAGCAGAATCCAGTAGCTATGGCCCAGCATCACCAGGGTCGACAGCAGGTAGCCGCAGGTAGCGGCAATGCTTACACGCAGTGAATGGCGGAACGTATCCGACTTCAGTGAAAGGTTATCGCGGAGCAATTTCCAGTTGATATCGGTATGGGTTACAAATTTATCGTGGTCGCCGGAGGGTATATAATCCCGGGCTCTTTTTTTATCGTACTTAGTCTGGTTGTGCAGGGTATTGATCCGGGCAACCATGTCTTCAATGGACTGTAGTATCTTCCGAAGGGTAATAATGGCATCCAACTTTTCTGCATTCAGCTGCTGGTTGCGAAAAGTGGTAAAATATTGCTGTAGTGCTGCCAGTTTCTCCTGTAGTTCATCCGGCGGGTTGGAAGCCTTACCTATTTTAACAGCAATGCCTATCTCATCAAGGGCCCCGGCAATCTCCAGGATAATGTCTTTAAAACGCAGCAGGATATCACTGTCGTCAAAAAAACGATGCAGGTCTTTATAGGGATAAAAAGAAGTGATTGCTTTTTCAAACAGGTCAACCGTATCAATAAAAAGCATCATCAGTGTGCGGCTGGTAACCGTTGAATCTTTTACAATGGTCCGGCTTTTATACAGCAGTTCGCGCAACAGGTCTTGTTTCTGTTGCACCTGCACCTGTTGTTCCATCAATTGCCGGTATACCTCGTCATAGTCAATGGTGCTTTCATAGAACTGTGTCCGGATGCGCAGGTAATCTGCCGTTGCCATGACACAATCGCCCAGTGCCTGCTGAATCAGTTTATAAGGCCTCACATGGTACAGTACCAGACTAAGCAACATATACCAAAGACCGCCGGCAGTTACATATATTGCATTCAATAAAATATTCCAGCCATGACCGGCGCGGTTCATATTTAATACCATTACCAGCAGGGAAGCAATGCCAATGGAGATGACCCGTCCGCCGTAAACGCCTATCATGGAAAATATAAAACAGGCCAGCGCTACCCAGCAGCCCAGTACAACGGGATAGGGGGCTGCGTAACCGGTAAGAATGCATACCACAAACATGCACGCCGTACAAACTTCCATGCCATTGCGCCGGTGATGGATGGGGCCAGGGCTGTCTGCTGCGCTTACGCATACCGCGCCCAGTGATACCAGTACGCCCGCCGGCAGCATGCCAAAATAACCAAAAACAAGTGCCGGCAGCACAGCGCCGGAGGTAATACGCAGTCCCTCGCCGAGGTAGTAACTGTTAATAAAACTTTTGTATTCTTTAATCAGGTCCATGGTGAGCGGCTATGCCTGCTAAGATACTCAATCAGGCAGCATCTGGTGCCGAATGGTTTGGAATACAATTTGCTCCTTCTCCCGGGTTGGTTGTTTGTAAAATATGCGAATATGAATATTATTACCACACAAAAAGAATGGGATGAAATTCTGCCGAAGCGCTCCGGGCAGGAGCTGTTGAAAGTGCTCGGGAGCTGCCGTCAAAAAAAACATTCTTTATCGGGTGCCGCCAGTCAGCCGATTCCCTGCCTGGTACTTTTGTATGGGGCGGCCCGTGAAAATAAAATGGCTGCCACCGCGCTTATCGCCGTGGCGTTGCAACAGGAAGCTTACCGGGTAGATCTGTTGGCCATTGTATCAAAATACATTGGCGAAACAGAAAAAAACCTGGATGCTGTTTTTGACAAGGCGGAAAAAGCGAACTGGATATTATTTTTTGACGAGGCGGATGCCTTGTTTGGAAAAAGAACCGATGTTAAAGATGCGCACGATAAATATGCCAACCAGGAAATCAGTTACCTGTTTCAGAAGATTGAAAAGTATAAAAATCCAGTACTGATAGCTACCCGTAATAAAACGCAGTTGCCTTCTTATATACTGCGGCATTTTCATTCGGTTATCAATTTCCCGGAGAATAAAAAAAGTTAGCGGCTGTATGCTCCGATCCAATCCAATTCTTTTTTTCTCCTTTTTGAAGGAAACATTGCATCAAGATATAGGCATAACCGCGGTAAAATAATCAGCACAGCGGATGTTTGGAATATCCAGCGCCGGAAAAAGCGCGGATACAATGAAGGTTTTCTTTGTAAGGTTCCGGGCAAAAGAATCGCGTATTGGAATAGCCTGGAACAACCCCCTCGGGGAACTGAGAATCTAAAATGAACAACTGCCCGTTGTTGCAGGCAGTTTACCTGTTCAGGAGCGGCCGTCCCGCTTCATTTATAGGTCGTCATTGGTATTGTTCTTGTCTTTTCGGTTAAGTAAGGAAAAATCGGCATTGCCAAACCGGTAACTAAAACTGATGCGGAATGTTCTTACGCTCCAACGGCGGTAAGAATCCTGATAGAAAGAGGGCGTGTCATAAATAGTTCCCCAGCGCCGGGTATTAAAAATATCATTGATGCCAAAAGTAATAGTAGCTTTTTTATTCTTTAAAAAGTCTTTGCGCATGGCAAAATCGGAATCAAATTCAGACTTGGTTTTGCCCTGGGGAATTACGCGGGGCGATTCATAATCGCCCGATAACTGGAAACTGATATTGTTAAAAAGCGGGTGCGCTTTATCGACTATTCTATAATTCACCATCATTTTGCCACTCCAGTTGAAGCCATCATTGCTAAGGTCAAGACCGTTCACCGCGGCTTTTACCGTTCGGTACTGAAAATTGGCGGTGGGCGTGATATCAAAATTATCTCCCAGGGTTTGTTGCAGTGTCAATTCAGCTCCCCAGCGATTGGTTATACTTCCATTAATAAATGTGTTCAGGATGGCATTTGGATCTACGCCCGCATTGGATAAATGCGCATACTGGCTGGCGCTGATGGTATCGCTGTACTCGATGATATCTGCCGGGTTATTGTGCAGGTACAACACGGCCAGCAGGTTGCCCGAGGAATACGTTTTACTGTAATTAATTTCAAAAGAGTTAACAAATTCAGGCCTTAGCTGGGGGTTTCCCTGCCGGAGGTTTACGGGGTCGCTGATGTCAATAAATGGATTTAGCTGCCAGAAATCGGGGCGGCGTACCCGTCTTGAAAAATTCACCTGTACCTGGTCGTTATCATTTATTTTTTGTGTCAGGAAAAGACTGGGGAACAACGCATCCCAGATGTTTTTGATTTTGGCCGGGTATTCATATCCAAATTTAAAAGCACTGTCTACAAGGGCGCCGGTAAATTTTGCATACTCCGCTCTTAAGCCCAGCTGGTAAGAGAAATTGCCGTATTTTCTTGAATAGGTTCCGTAAATAGCATTGATGTTTTCGGTATAATCATAGTTATTACTAAGCGGCAGCTTTGTTTCAAGACCGTTATTGTCTACTGAAAATGCATTATAATAGCTTGTGAATTTATTCCGATAGCTCCGTACACCTGTCTCAAATTTTGTATTTTCCCCTTTTGGATAAACATAGTCGGCCTGGAAGGTAAACTGGTTGTTGTGGTTGCTACCATTATTACGCACTTCTGTGGATGGCTTAAAGATGGAGCCGTCGGGATACATATAGTTGTTCAGTATGTTGGAATTGTCTGAACGGCTGCCATAATTATAAGTAAGATCCGCGGTAAACTCCCTGCCGGTTTCGGGGAATGTATGTTTATATCCAAGACGTGTACTGTTGCGGTTAAAACCAGAGCGCGAATCGCTAAAACGTTCTCCTTTATACTGCAGCTGTTTAATATTGTCGAGGTATTGCTGGTATTGTGTCTCATTGTTGTTGAAACGGCCGGCGCCAAGGTCCTGAATCAGGGTCAGGGTATTACGGTTGTCCATAAAAAAATCGGCACCAAAACGCAGGGAGCGGAAACGACGCATGCGTTCATTAGCACTTATCTGGTTAAAATAATCCTGTGTAAAACCATTTGATTTATTTTCCCGGTTGGTTGCTCCCTTGTTTGTTCCGCCGCTTTGGTTATAACTGCCTATCAAAAAAATATTCAATTTACCCTGGCGCAGGTTAAGGTTAAGGTTGCCATTGGCAACACTGGGTGTGCCGCCGGATGCACTTATAATACCATTCAGCCCCTTGCGTTTATTTTTTTTCAGTACCACATTGATAATGCCGCCGGAAGTGGCCGCATCAAATTTGGCGGAAGGATTGGTAATCAGCTCCACTTTTTCAATATTATCCGCCGGAATCTGGTCGAGGGTAAGAATGGATGGCCGGCCATCCACGAATATCTGCGGCGTGGTATTGCGGAGTGTTACATTACCATCAATATCAACTGATACCGAGGGGATGTTTTTCATTACATCAACCGCGCTACCGCCGGTGGCCATTAAACTTTTGGAAACATTAAATACTTTGCGATCAATGCTCATTTCAAGGGCAGGAGTTTTAGCCACCACGGTTATATTTTCCAGTTGTTTGATGGCTGTTACCAGCACAATATTGCCCAGGTCTTTTCTAAACTTTACATCAACTGCATTTTTCATGGCAGCAGGAACTTTGATTGTTTTATGCCAGGATTCATAACCAATTGCAGAGGCTTTAATATAGAAACTGTCGGCGGCAGGAAGGTTTGCAAAATTGAAATCCCCATTGGCACGTGTAAACATACCGCCTACCAGGCTGTCGTTTTTTGCAAGATAGAGTTCCACGGAAACAGCTTCAATACCCTTGTTGGCTTTTGGATCCACTATTTTGCCAAACAGGCGGCTGGTCTTTATCTGGATATTACCAACATCACCGGGCGGTTGCTGTTCAGGATCAATTTGTGCGTTGACGGTAGTAATAAAACAGACAGTAAAGAATGGCAGTAAAAAAAATTTCATTTTTATATGTGATTTAGCGACGCTTATAAACCAACTGTGGGATTAGTACAAACTGTAAGAACAGGCATCCGGGTAAAGCGTTTGAGTGCAAAGTGTTTTTCGAAAGTGCAAATATAGCAATTATGGTTGCGGGGCAAAAGACGCAATTGATTTTTGCAAAAATTTAAGGTATCATTAAGGAAGATGAAATAGATTACGCTAAACAACAATCATAGAAGACAATAACGACCGTTCATGTATATATTCCTGAAATTACCGTGCTATTTTAATTGAAAATTAATAAGGAAATGATCGATTCTATTAAAAAGCCGATCCAAAAGCGCTGAGCAGGTGATATTGTATTACAGAGCGGCACTCGGCGATTGCGTTACCATGTCGAACTCAAACTGCATTTCATTTAGTTTACGGTAAAGGCCGTTGTGGTTCATGAGCTGCCCGTGTGTGCCTGATTCAACAACCGTTCCTTTGTCAATCACAATTATTTTATCTGCATTGCGGATCGTGGAGAGCCGGTGGGCAATTACAAACGAGGTTCGTCCCTTCATCAGGTTTTCCAGGGCTTCCTGCACCAACTGTTCGCTTTCACTGTCTAATGATGAAGTAGCCTCATCCAGGATTAAGATGGCGGGGTCTTTGAGGATGGCCCTGGCAATTGCAACACGTTGCCGCTGGCCGCCGCTTAGTTTTATTCCGCGTTCTCCTACAATGGTGTTGTATTGTTCCGGGAAGCGTTCAATGAATTCATGTGCATTTGCTTTTTTTGCCGCTTCCATAATGTCGGCTTCCGTTGCGCCCTGTTTTCCATAGGTGATATTTTCCCGGATGCTTCCGCCAAACAAAATCACTTCCTGTGGTACCAGGGCCATTTGCATGCGCAGTTGGGTAAGCGGAAACTGTGCGGCGGGCCGGTCGTCGAACAATACACTGCCTTTGTCTGGTTCATAAAAATGCAGCAACAGAGATGCGATGGTTGTCTTACCCGCCCCACTGGGTCCCACAATGGCAATCTGCTGACCGTTAACGGCGCTCAAAGACAGGTCTTTTAAAACCGGAACTTCTTTTCTACCGGGATAACTGAATGCCACCTGGTCGAACCGCACATTGCCATTGAGCTTATAAATGGGCTCCACAAAAGTTTGAGACGATTCAATGGCTTCGCCTTTGCTGCGCAATATCTCCCTCACGCTTTGCGTTGCGCCCAGCGTTTTCTGCAATTGGCTGAACATATCCGCAAAACCCGCGAAAGTGCCTCCAACAAATCCTGAAAAAACAACAAACATTACCAGCGATCCAACGGTCAGCTGCCCCGACTGTATCAACCCGGCCCCATACCAGATGACAAAAGCAATGGCGCCAAATACACTGAAGATCATAAAGGCAACAAACGCGCCGCGGTAGCGTGCATTGGCAATGGCCGTATCTACCACGGCATAAACACTTTTAACATAGCGCCCGATTTCATAAAACTCCGTTGTAAACGCTTTTACCACGGTAATGCCATGAAAGGTTTCCTGCACAATGGTGCCGCTTTCTGCCAACTGGTCCTGCGCCCTGCGCGCCATTTTTCGGATGCGTTTTCCAAAAATAACGGCCAGTATTGCAATTACAGGTACCACCGCCAGCATCACCAGGGCCAGCCGGCTGCTTATCAGGAAAATAAATACCAACCCAATGATCAACGTGAAAATGCCACGCAAAAATTCCGCCAGTGTAAAGGAAATGGCATCCTGTATCTGCGACAGATCCGATGAAATACGATTGCTTAGTTCACCTACCCTTTTCGCTGAAAAAAAGGACATGGGCATACTCAATAATTTGCTGTAAACATCTTTCCGCATATCTGCGAGCGATTTTTCGCCTACTTCGGTAAGCAAGTATACCCGCAGGTAAGAGAAAATGGTCTGAATGGTTAATTGTATACCTATCAATAAAAGGGTAGTGTTCAGGCTCCAGTGAATATTTTTAAGGCTGAAACCGCTGACAATGCCCGTGCCGCCCATACCTGCAATACCGGTGCCGGGGGAGGCTGCATCAATCATTTTGCCCAAAAATAAAGGGAACAGGCTGGTGGTGAAAGCAGACAGGGCTATAAACACCAGGCTTGCTATAAATTTGGCTCGGTAAGGTTTTAAATAGGAGAAAAGAACCAGCGCTTCACGGATGTTTTCTTTGGAAATCCTTGCTTTCACGAGTTCTTCGGATGACTTTCCGTTGCTGTTAAAACTATTTCTTCCGCGGGCCATTATTAAAGATTAAAAGAGAATTATTTTTTTAAATGGGTAAAGTTAAGACTTATAAAAAAGGTGACAGCATCTTTACTGTCACCTTGGATCTTTGTTCGGATTCTTAATGAACCGTTATTTCCTGTTTCAGGATTTCCCTGCCGGCAATAACAGGCATGCTGACCTGCAATACGCCATCGGTATAACGGGCGGTAATGGTGCTTGTATCCACGTTGTCATCCATGGAAAACACCCGCTCAAACCCGCCGCGGCTATACTCACGCAGGATCCATTCCGGGCGCGCAAAACCTTCGGGTGGAGTATAGGAAACGGTTAATTCGTTTCCTTTTACATCCAGGTGAAAATGTTCTTTAATACGACCTGGTGCAAATACCAGCATTTCGAAACTGTTTGCTGTTTTGTACACATTTACGGCGGCTCTTTGTTGTGAACGGTAAAGCAGGTGCCGGTTCCTGCTTCCATGACGGGCGCCATTTGCGGCACATGACTGATGGTAGTCCATGTTTTTACAATTTTGATGAATAAATACTTAACAAATGATCAGACGGATGAATGGACAATATATTTTAGTAACTTAAGTCATTCCATTTAATTTGTATCCCACCGGGTTTGTTAAGGCAATGATGGCAGCGGCATAGCGGGTTCCTTTTTAACCAATTCATCTAGTTTTTTGGAGTCATCACCCAGCAGCCTGCCAAACTGTTTTTTGGATGGATAGGACTGGACGGCCTGCACCAGTGGGTGCAACAATAGCCCTTTGTTGCAGAACTGCTGTTTGCATTTTTTGTAATCGATTTATTCAAGTGCTGGGCCCATCGTTTTTTTTACAGCCATCCTTATCTCTGCTGTTTTCATTCTGTTCATCATTCCACCAAAAATTTTGCGACCATATTCCCGTTTGTCTACCGAATCTTTGGCACCTACTACCTGCCGGCAATGAACGGCCCGCCGGCGCCGGTTTGCACGAGGCCTGGTATCGCAAGAGGTAATTGAATGAGATGGTTTACCCGTTTACCAAGCGTGCATTCGACAAGAATCTTGATACAGATGAAACAACAAAACGGTAACCCGCTTCAGTAAGCGCTTCCGAAATTCATTATTTATTGGCTTCGGTTATTTAGCCGTTCATTGGCTTTTATCGTTTCAGGGCCTTATTCATAGTGTCTTTTCTCACTTTTGTACTATCAGGTGAGTAAGCAGTATCTGCCAGGGAAGGGTTGGTGGCACTGCTGTTATCGGGCGGATTGGTTACATTGGTGGAACTAGGGGTGCCATTATCTGACCCGCCACTATTATTGCCGCAGGCCGAAAAGCAAATGACTGACATTGCCACAGCTACCGTAAAAAAAAGATTTTTCATGATGTGTTTTTTTCCGAATTGTTAAAAAACCATGCCAGCAACCACTACGGGTGGCAAACGCATTCCATTTTAATGACTCTACCGGGACAGTTTTAATCACTGTACCGGGCACTGGAAGAAGGCCAGGCCGTATTTACAGGCATAAATAAAAGCTGCACCAGGGCTGCCGGACAGGGAAATACCGGTGTTCAGCAGCGCGGGTGTTGCATTTTTTACCCGTTATAAGACCACGTACAGGGGAATCTGCGGGAACTTTGATAATAATGGATGCTTGTCACCAGCCAGCTCTGAAAAACCTTTGCCGGATGGGTTTGTTATCAATGATATCCTGGTGAGTGCGCGGATTATATTTTTTATATTTATGTTAGTCGTCAAACAGTAACTATGTATTACAGGGCGTCCATTGATATATAATAGCTGTATTTATTGCAACTCATAAAAAATATACAGATGCCGGTGACCAATAAAACGGAAGTATGGCTTCGCGGCTCATTGCCGGGTATATTGCCGGCCTTGCAACCGGTAGCGCATGCTTTGCTGCAGACAAGGGAAGAGATGAACCGCTTAATGGAAGGTTTTCCCGAAACCATGTTATGGCAGCAACCGGCCGGTACGGCCTCGGTTGGGTTTCACCTGCAGCATATGGCCGGTGTGCTGGACCGCCTGTTTGCCTATGCAAAAGGACGATCGCTCAGTGAAACACAAATAAACCAGTTGGCTGCAGAAGGGCGCGGTGAAGCGGGGGATACCGCTCCGCTGCAGGTACAGGGTTTTGCCAGGCAGGTAGACCTTTCCCTTACACAATTAATAAATACCAGTGCCGGAGAATTGTTTGAAACAAGGGGCGTGGGTCGTGCACAAATTCCTTCTACGGTAATGGGTCTGCTGGCACATGCGGCCGAACATACTATGCGTCACCTGGGACAGTTGCTGGTAACCGTAAAGGTAGTGCGTGCAGCAGCGGAATAAATAGAATGGCTACCTGGGTTTTTGTGGTTAAGAGGACTGTTTGTCGGTTCGTTGCTCCATTTCAACCACCATTTTTTTATCGCTCAGGTAGGTAACAATAACTTTGATCCTATCGCCTTCCTGTATGTCTGGCATTTCATTTTTTACCGGAATTTTAGCCTGTAGCTTATCGCCAATAACATTTACATAAATGCCATGCGGTGTTATCTTATACACCGTGGCATTGATGGCGGTTTTGTTTTTGACATGTTTTTGGGCCGCCAGGAACTGGGGTATGAACCGGCGATGTAAAAGCATTGCCGTAATTTTCTCCGGCTTTTCGGTATTGTGCAATTGAAATTGCAGGGGTTCATTGATCTGGTTTGCGGAGGGTGGCAGTTCCCAGGGTGATAATAGTAGCGGGAAGAAAAGATGGCTGCCCGTTTCTTTTACAAAATAGTTGTCGCCCACCTGTTTCAGGTAACCGGTAAAAATATTGTTGGTACGGGCGCGGTTAACCAGGTTACCCAGGTTATTGTTAAAACGATAGCGAATGTTAGCGGCAACCATTTTATCGCCCCGGGCCGAGCGTTCAATGGTAAAATAAACTTCATCCCCTTCATGGAAATGGTGTATTTTTTTGATCTGTT
Organism: Bacteroidota bacterium; assembly: GCA_040007355.1. GTDB lineage: Bacteria > Bacteroidota > Bacteroidia > Chitinophagales > Chitinophagaceae > JACMLD01. Next base: position 47,956 of record JBDTVE010000014.1, read on the forward strand.
TTTGTTCTTTCAACAGTTGCTGACTTGCCTCGTCCGCATTGCCATTGATTGATTTCTGTTTGTTATTGTGCGTGTATTCAATAGTCACATAATGTTTATCGTGGTGCACAAAACTTATTTTGCCTTCCATACTGGTTTCCTTCATATTATTTGGTTGCATCAGGGGTAAAAATATCGTTTTAAACCATTCGAAGCACCAGTCAAAATAACCGGCCGGGGGTAGTGCCGTTTTTGCAGGAGTCATGGCTACTTACAGCGTCCTACCGGTTCAGGCCATACATCTACTGGCTCATATTGTCGTAATAGGAGCGAGCTGTAATGCCTTCTGTTCTTAAAACATCCACCTGGCCGGTGTATAGTTCGCGGTAATGGGCGGCATTAGTGGCATCATTTATTTGCCTGAACAAAAGCATCGATGTAAAATAAAAGTCAAGCAATGGCTGCCAGTGGGGGGGGTGTTTGGTTAGAAGTAATTGCGATTCCTGGTAAATAAGCAATGCCTTTTCCACCTCGCTTAATTGGAGTAAATGATAGACCATCATATTGTTGATAACAAGGATCTGCTGGTTGTCGCCCTGGGTTTTCCAGTAGGATCCTGCCAACCCGGCATAGTACACGGCAGAATCCGGGTTATTTTCAAATTCAAATATCCTGGCCAGGTCAAATTGGGAAGAAGCAACACCCGTACCCGAACGTGCCGCCCCATACAAGCTGGCGGCGGCCCGTATCTCGGTTTTTGCCTGGGAGAGTTTGTCCAGTCTTACCAGCAAATGTCCTTTATATTTTTTATTGAAGGCAAGGCTGAGGGTATCGTTCAGCGCTTCGTATAAGTCAATTGCCTTGTCTATCTGCGACAGGGATTTTTTATAGTCATGGGAGCGCTCATCAAGGCTTTGGCCGGTAACCTGCAATGACAGGGCGGTCTTTTGCAAAACAGCCCGCTCACTTGGGCTAGCCTGTTGCAAACGAAGTTTTTTCAGGAGAATGGTGGTTTCTTTTCCGCTTATGCTGTCTGTAAATTCCTGTGCGTCCGCGGCCAATGCGGTAACCAGGAATAAAATTAATATCGGGTATTTCATCGGAAATCTTTATAGATACAGACAATGGATTAGGCTGTTTTACCGGGGTATTCCCGTAATGCATTTTGCAAACAGTCCATGGCTTTGTTAATGTCGCCGGTATTCAATACATAGGCCAGGCGTACCTGTTGCCTGCCCAGACCCGGGGTGCTGTAAAAACCGGCGGCGGGCGCCAGCATCAGGGTTTGTGCCTGGTAAGAAAAAGATTCCAGCAACCACTGGCAGAATATTTCTGCATCATCTATCGGCAGCCGGGCAATGGCGTAAAACGCACCGCCGGGGCTGGGACACAAAACGCCCGGCATGGCCGAAAGCCTTTCCACCAGGGTATCCCTTCTTTTTTTATATTCTGCGCGGGTGGTATCAAAATAATCAGCGGGCAGATCAACGGCTGCTTCCCCGAGTATTTGTGCATAGGAGGGGGGACTCAGCCGGGCCTGCGCAAATTTCAGGACCGCGTCCAGCACGTCTTTATTGCGGGTAACCACCGCGCCAAGACGTGCGCCGCAGGCGCTGTAACGCTTGCTGATGGTATCCATTAATACAACGTTATTATCTACACCGGTTAACTGCAGGGCGCTGGTATGCTCACCTACGTAACAGAACTCACGGTAAGCCTCATCCGCAAATAAATACAGCCCATGTTTCAGTACAATTTGTTTTAAGGTTTCCAGTTCTGCACGGCTGTACAGGTAACCGGTGGGGTTATTAGGGTTGCACAGAACAATGGCTTTTGTTTTTGGGCTGATGGCTTTTTCAAAATCCCGAATAGGCGGCAGCGCAAAACCGGTTTCAATGGAAGCGGTAATGGGTACCACGGTTATGCCAGCTTCCACTGCAAAGCCGTTATAGTTGGCATAAAACGGTTCCGGTATAATAATTTCATCGCCCGTATCCAGGCAGGCCATCATCCCAAACAGGATGGCTTCGCTGCCACCGGTAGTAACAATGATTTGTGTATGGTCTACCATAATACCTGCGCGGTTATAGTAGGTCGATAGTTTCCTGCGGTAGCGCTCATTGCCTGCACTGTGGCTGTATTCGAGTACCTTGAAATCGGCTTTCCGCACGGCTTCCAGGGCTTGCGGCGGTGTTTCAATATCGGGCTGGCCAATATTGAGATGGTAAACATGGACGCCCTTTTGTTTAGCAGCTTCTGCGTAGGGCACCAGTTTACGTATGGGCGATGGCGGCATTTGTTGACCCCGTTGACTGATGGATAGCATGTGGCAAAATTAAGCAGGTAGTTTAACAATAAAGCCACCCAATGATGAGTGGCTTGGATTTTTTACAGGCAGTCTATTTACTATGATTCCATTGTTCCATTTTCGTTTGCCGGTTCTGCGGCTGGCATTTCCATTGCGGGCGCTTCGGGCATGGGCGCTGGAGCGGGGGCAACTTTTTTCCGTGGAGCTGCTTTCTTAGGAGC
>JBDTVE010000015.1:0-9266 GCA_040007355.1 Bacteroidota bacterium
TGGTAAAATTGTAGACGAACAGAATCATCCATTGTCTTTTGTTAGTGTTTCGGAGAAAGGATCGAAGAACACAACTATGTCTGGTGAAGATGGGAGTTACCGAATATCTGTTAGGTCTAAAGACGCAGTTATTGTATTTTCTTCAATGGGTTTTACTACAGAAGAATCTAAAGTAGGGAATCAAAAGGAAGTGAACAAGCAATTAGTCCAATCAGTAAAAGCACTTTCAGATGTGGTGGTAGTTGGGTATGGCACACAAAGAAGCAGAAATGTCTCCGGAGCTGTTGCCCGCATTAGTGCTAAAGAAATTAATCAAGTGGCTGTAGTAAGTGCCGATCAGGCTATTTTAGGCCGTGTTGCCGGTGTGCAGGTAAATCAGAATTCAGGCGAACCTGGGGGCGAAATCTCAGTGCGAATTCGTGGTATTTCGTCTATCACTTCTGGTAGCGATCCGCTGATTGTAGTGGATGGCATTCCGCTGTCAGTTAACCTCAGAGCCATCAATCCTAATGATATTGAGAGTATAGACGTGTTGAAAGATGCAGCAGCTTCCGCCATTTATGGTTCCCGCGCATCTGCAGGAGTAATTCTTATTACCACTAAACGCGGAAAGGCTGGTAAGACAGCTATCAATATAGACGCGTATATGGGCATTCAAAAAGTCATTAAGAAAATTCCTGTTCTTAATGGACCAGAGTATGCAAAATTAGGTAATGAGAACCTGGTAAACGGTGGCGAGGCACCTAACCCCGCCTGGGCAAACCCAGCCTCGTTGCCGACTACAGACTGGCAGGATGCTTTGTTCCGCAGTGCGCTTATGAACAATTATAATATTTCTGTGAGTGGTGGCAACGAAAAAGCCAGAACTTTTTTATCATTTGGTTATACCAACCAGGATGGTATTATTCAAAGGTCAAACTATGAGCGTTATACATCACGCATTAATATGGATTATGATGTTTCAAGCAAGTTGAAACTTGGAGTGGATATTAATTTCAACTTTGATAAAAACCGTAATCCAACTACACAAAATGCAGATGGAGGGGTAATTCTTGGCAACAGTGGTGGCGTGCTAGAAGCCAATCCAATTGACCCTGTTTATACAACCACTGACGGACCCTTGGGTGATCATCTTATTGGTGTTAGAGGCTATGCTTTGCGGGCTAACACCCGTCCATCACAATGGTATATTACCAATAATCCTATCTGGCGCAATGATTATTATACTGAAATTACCAGAGGGCAAAACACACAGCTATTAACGAATGCATTTGGCGAGCTGGAATTGATGAAAGGCCTTAAATTCAAATCGATTATAAGCTACAATATTGCTAACTCATTCGGTACTTACGGCCAGCCCTATCAACTACCTACCGCTATTGATCCTCAATCAAATGCCAGTTATCAGGAAAGTTGGAGTAAAGGCTCACAATGGAACTGGGTAAATACTTTAAATTATGAAAGGAGTTTCGGAGATCATAATTTTTCCTTTTTGATCGGAACAGATGCGTTAAAAGGTACAGGAGCATCCATACAAGGAAATGGAAGTGGCCAACCGGAAAATCAGCAATCATTAACGGCTACAACATCACAGAATAGAGTGACCGGAAGTGCTTATCCACCCTTTTCCTTGTTCTCCTATTTATCCCGTCTTAATTATAATTACAAAGAGAAGTACCTCCTCTCTTTGAATTTCAGAAGAGACGGTAGCTCTAAGTTTGCAGAAGAAAACCGCTACGGCAATTTTCCATCCGTTTCTGCAGCATGGAGAATATCACAGGAAGGCTTTATGAGCTCAATGAATTTTATACAGGAACTTAAAATAAGGGGAAGTTACGGCTCTGTAGGTAATCAAAATATACCTGACTTGCAATTCTTGTCCACCTATACAAGCGACGGTGGAAGGCTTGGGTATTCCCTGGGAACTCCCCCAGCACTGGTTGGCGCCATCAGGCCTGGTGTGTTAGGCAATAAAGACATTTCGTGGGAAAAGAATACTGAGCAAAACATTGGTATAGATGCCATTTTGGCCAAAGGCATGTTTAATTTTTCAGTTGACTATTATGTAAAGAAACTTACTGATCTTTTAGGTACAGTACCCACACCTTATTATTCAACTCCTTACAATGGTTCATTTCTTGCTAACGCCTTCTCTATGGAGAACAAAGGCTTTGAACTTTTATTAGGGTTCAATAAAAAAGTAGGCGAAGTTCGGATAAACGCCAGTGCTAATTTTTCCACTATTAAAAATAAAGTTACTGGTCTTATTCCTGGAAATACGAGTGGTTATCTTCCCCAAAGCATTTCTGTAATCGGGGATAAGGATGGTGCAGAAACAAGAACCTATGTTGGCGAAGAAGTAGGTAATTTCTGGGGCTATATCTTTGACGGTATCATTCAAAATCAGGCCGAGCTTGATGGCAGTGGTATGAAAGGCCTTGGCTCTAAAGTAGGCGACAAGAAGTTTAAAGACATCAATGGACGAGACGCTAAAGGGAATCTTACCGGCGTTCCTGATGGTAAGATAGACGGAGATGATAAGACCTTTATTGGAAATGGCACTCCGGGCTATATTTATGGCTTTAACCTGGGAGCCGAATATAAAGGGTTTGACTTTAACGCATTTTTTAACGGCCAGGGAGATGTACAAATTGCCAATATGACCGATGCTATCATGTATTCTATGAAATTTAATAATGGCCCAGGTTTAGTCAATGTAAACAAGGCTCTTTTGAATAGCTGGCACGGCGAAGGAACCAGTAACACGCTGCCACGTAATTCCTATGATGCTCCTTATATCAACCGCGCATTTGCATCAGATTATATTGAAAATGGCGCTTTTCTACGATTGAGAAATATACAATTAGGTTATTCACTACCTGCAGCAATTGCCGGCAAGGCAGGAATGAGCCGGGCCCGTATATATGTGTCTGCACAAAACCTGCTCACCATTACCCATTACAGTGGGTATGATCCCGAAGTTGGTAGTTCACTCGTTGGAAACAGAGTACAAACTGCAGGTGTTGACTTTGGCCGTTACCCAAGTGCCCGCATGTTTACGATTGGCATTAGTGCGCAATTTTAATAGATATTAAAACTAAAAACGAATAGTATGAGAAAATTAGTAACAATGCTTTTGCTTACAATCATTACCTTACTAGGGTTATGGTCTTGTAAGAAAAGTTTTTTCGATGCAGCTTCTGTTGATGGAAGTATAACAGATGCTTCGGCTTTTAAAACCAAACCGGATTATGAAAAGGCCTTAATTGGTGCTTACGCCTCTCTTAGTGAGGGAAATGTAGGAGGAGATCTTTGGGTAGCGGTGCCTGGATGGATTTCACAGGACTGGGTAGATAATACTTTAAAACCAAAGCCTATTGAGAATTATATGAACACGGGGGCCTCACAATTTTTGGATTATTGGACCGGCCTTTATAAAATAGTTGGCAGTGCAAACCTTGAGATTGATAAGGTGGCAACTGCTCCTGAAGGTATATTAACCGATAACGAGAAAAGCAGCCTGTCTGCACAGGCAAAATTTTTAAGAGGCTGGGCTTATTTCATGCTGGCAAGGGCTTACGGCGATGTGCCCATGCCACTGAACGCTTATACGGCTGAGCAAAACTCATTGAGTTGTACGCCAAATGCAGACGTATTTAAGCAGGTAGTAAAAGACCTGACAGAAGCAGCGGCCGTTTTGCCCGAATTAAATGACTGGTCCGCTGACGATAGAGGCAGAGCTACGAAAGGTGCTGCTCTGGCTTACCTGGCAAATGCTCAAATGTATTTAAAAGATTGGACAAATGCTGATAAAGCATCCACAGACTTGTTTGCGCTTAATAAACCAAAGTATGAGTTAGCTGCCGACATACATGCACCTTTTTCCGTATTGAAGAAAAATGACGATGATTATAAGAAGGAAAATATTTTTGAGGTGCAATACAGAGAAAAAGCAGGTGACAATTTTTATTGGGGCGATGTACCCAATGGGGGGCAGTTACTGGCAGGTTCCACCAGTCCCAGAGATGTAGGTAACGATTGGGCCTCATGGGGCGGATGGGGCGAAGATATGATTAACAAAAAGCTGGTGGATGCCTATGACACTGCTGATAAAAGGCGCAAGCAACTGGTAAAACTTAGAGGGGAAAGCTATAAAGGCGAGTTGATGGCTACAACCATGGGCCCTAATGATTGGGGAACAAATGCAGCGGCCCAGAAAGATGTAGGCTATTCTACTAAATATTGGTTAGGAAATGACGGCGGTACATTAGCGCCACAAAACCTGCCCATGATGCGCTTCGCAGAGGTATTGCTAAACTATGCTGAGATATTGTTTATGGAAAGCAAACCTACTGAAGCTTATGCTGCCCTCAACCAGGTAAGAGCAAGGGCCAATGTTCCTGCTCTGCTGGTGTCTGCAACACCTGCTGTTTTTATGGCAGACCTTATGAGAGAACGGAGGTTTGAACTGATCTTTGAACCCAATCTATGGTTTCACTATACCCGTACCGAAACAGCAGCAGCCTTTTTGCAAACGGTATATGGTATTACATGGCAGAAAAAATGGTCCCACTTTCCAATACCGGACAGGGAAAGAAGCGTTAACCCTAACCTATGTTCCAATGGATATTGATTAGCTGACAGAAATCTTTAAAGCAGCCAATCCGGTTTAGTTAACATGGCACAGAGTATTACTCTGTGCCTTATTCTGTTAAAGTATAATAATATTTGATTTTTGCAAAACCTGTTTAGAAAATAAAAGACACAATGAATTAAACGACTTTTAAAAAGAAGTTATCGTTAATGCTTTATATTTTTAGAACTCAATTTTAAAGACTTGTTTTTGCATGCAACCATGAAATATTTAAGTGTGAATCTGTTTTTCTTTATGCGAATTTTTATTTTAATTTGGCTGATTTCATTTACATTTTCATGTAAGCGAAAATCTTCGGAAACCTTATTTCATGTAATCCCCTCAGCTATAAGCAATATTCATTTTTCAAACGACTTAAAACCTGATGACGGGCTTAATATACTTGACTATAACTATTTCTATAATGGTGGAGGCGTGTCAGCGGCTGATTTTAATAATGATGGGCTTACAGATTTATTTTTTACCGGAAACAAGGTGTCCAGTAAGCTGTATTTGAATAAAGGTAATTTTAAGTTTGAAGATATTACAGAAATAGCCGGAGTATCAACCAAAAACTGGGCTACAGGTATTGCAGTTGCAGATGTAAATAATGATGGGTTGCAGGATATGTATATTTCCTATGCGGGGTATGCAAATCCTGATTTGAGAGTTCATCAACTCTTTATAAACAAAGGCATTGATAAAAATGGTATTCCGATATTTAACGATGAAGCGGCTGCCTACGGATTAGCTGATACAAGCTATACTACCCAAGCTGTTTTTCTTGATTATGATAAAGATGGTGATTTGGATTTGTTGCTGGCCAATCATTACCAAGATATGGCTAATCCCAATAAGCCCAAACCAATTTTAAACGATGGTAGTTCCTCCAGTAATGCAAAATTGTACAGAAATGACAATGGCCATTTTAAAGAAGTATCTAAAACTGCTGGCATTTTATCTGAGGGGTATAGCCTGGGAGTGGTAGTAAGTGACATCAATAATGACGGCTGGCCCGATATCTATTTCTCTAAAGATTTTGCTTTTGATGACGCACTTTATATCAACAATAAAAATGGAACTTTTACTGAGAGTATTAAAAAATACGTTCAGCACACCTCTAGGTTTTCTATGGGCTGTGATATAGCTGATTACAATAACGATAGCTATCCAGATATCTTTACGGCCGACATGATGCCAGATGATAATGAGCGCCAAAAGATGATGAATATTGCCATGAATAACGACAGGTTTAATTACGCTTTGAGGCTAGGTTATTTGCCACAATATTCACGCAATATGTTACAGCTAAATAATGGGCCCGATGTAAAAGGAAACTACTCCTTTTCTGAAATTGGACAACTGGCAGGTGTTTATAAAACCGATTGGAGCTGGTCTGCCTTGTTTGCAGATTTGGATAATGACGGTTGGAAAGATTTGTATATTACCAATGGCATTCCACATGATATTACCAATAATGATTTTATTAATTATCGGTCTCAAAAAATAATGAATCGTTCTTCTATTTCCATTGAAGAAATGAAGAAAGATTTATTGAGTCAAATAGAAAAGCTAAAACCGGTTGATAAACCCAATTATGTTTTTGCTAATAATAAGGATTTAAGTTTTTCTGATAAAAGTGAAGAGTGGGGGCTTGCAGAAAAAGGGATGAGTAATGGCGCTGTATATGTTGATCTGGATAATGATGGCGACCTGGATATTGTTACCAATAACCTTAACAGCGAAGCTTCTGTTTTTAGGAACAGTAGCACCGAGGTTTCCTCGAATCATTTTATACGAATAAAGCTAACAGGACAATATGCATTTGGGGCAAAAATATTTGTAAAGAGTAATGGGTTACAGCAATTTATAGAACATAATCCTTGTCATGGTTTTCAATCGTCACAAGATCCCATAGAGCATTTTGGTTTAGGTAAAGACAGTATTATTGATAAAGTAAAGGTAGTTTGGCTGGATGGGAAAGAGCAAACCATGCAACAGGTAAAATGCAACCAGTTACTAAATTTCAATTATAGTAATGCAAAGGCACCGACCGTAGAAGCAGTAATTGCTTCAAAGCCGCAATCCATCTTTACGGATATTACCGAGCTGTCTGGCATTGATTTCACTCAACATCAAAGCGAATTTGAAGATTTTAATTTTGAACCATTATTACCGCACCGCTTTTCAAGAAACGGTCCTTATGTATGTGTAGGGGATGTAGATAAAAACGGGCTGGATGATATATGGATTGGAGGGGCTGCAAAAATTGCCGGTAAATTAATGCTGCAGCAAAATGGCGGTAAGTTTTTAATCAAAGACATGCCCGATCCAGGTTATGAAGATATGGGTGGAGCATTTTTTGATGCGGATAATGATGGAGATCTTGATTTGTATGTTGTTAGTGGCGGCAATGTGTACAATCCTGCTACACCCACATACGAAGATAGATTGTACCTGAATGATGGTAAAGGCGATTTTGTAAGAAGCAAAGATGCATTGCCAAAACTGTATAGTAGTGGGTCCGTAGTAGTTGTTAATGATTTTGATAAGGATGGCGATTTGGATTTGTTTGTTGGGGGAAGGGTAGTGCCAACAAAGTACCCTACATCGCCACAAAGTTATTTACTACGAAACAATGGAAAGGGGCAATTTGAAGATATAACAGCACAGGTTTGTCCGGAGATTGGCAGTATCGGAATGGTAACATCTGCCATTTTTACCGACTACAATAATGACGGATACGCCGACTTAATAGTGGCTGGAGAATGGATGCCCGTTACTATTTTTAAAAATGAAAGGGGCATATTTAAAAAGTTGACCAATAATCCATTGATGCAGGCTTCAACGGGCTGGTGGTTTAGCCTTGCTGCTGCAGATATGGACAATGATGGAGATATGGATTTTGTGGCCGGTAACCTTGGTTTAAATAGTAAATACGGGGTCTCGCCATCAACCCCTATAAGTGTTTATGTCAAGGATTTTGATGGCAACGGTTTTACTGAACCTATTCTCACTTACTTTTTAAAAAATAAAGAGTATACAATTGCAGGTAGGGACCAGATTGCTTCGGTAATGCCTTCTATAAAGAAGCAATTTGAGACGTATTCTAAATTTGCCGCAGCAGATTTTAACCAGGTATTTCCTGCTGAAAAGCTGGAAGGCGCTGCAAAATTCAGTGTAACCAATTTCTCATCCGTTTACATAGAAAACAAAGGAAATGACCGATTTGAAATGCATCCCTTACCCATACAGGCTCAGTTTTCCGCAGTTCAATCCATCCAGTTAGCCGATTATGATAAGGATGGTAAAATGGATATTTTACTAGCAGGTAATTTTCACAGTCCGGATTTCATGACAGGCCGCTATGACGCCTCTATTGGATTGATGCTAAAAGGTGATGGGAAAGGTGGATTTAAACCTTTATCCCCTACTGTTAGTGGTATTCACATTAATGGAGATGCACGCGCTTTGGCTACATTAAAGATCAGCAATGAAACGGTTGTTATAGCAGCAGTAAATGAAGGTAAGCTGCAAGTGTACAAGCTTAACAAATAATGTTATAAGGCCTTTGTAAGCTTTCCTAAATTATGTTTAAACAGATGCTACTATTATTTAGTTGCTGTTAGTTTGAACGAGCTTTGAGATTAAATTATATCAAGAAACATTTTTGCTTTCTATTAATCGTTATCGCAGGGAAAGTGCCGGTACAGAAAATAGATAAGATGCCTTATAAAGCTGCTAAGAAGCAGTGGTTTGAAGACGCTAACTCGGCATATTTATACATTGGGGTTTATAGCCGGTAAATGGAATCGAGGAGCCATGGTCATTTTATAACAGGGAAATATTTTATAAGCATAACATGAATCAATGTGGAGGTTTTACGACGAGTAAATATAAGCCTCAAAGCATGGACCAAACTAATAAAAGATGGAGGTGCGAACGAAGCCTTTTTAACTACCAGGTACCATGCTGGCGCGCCTCGCGGGATACCAAATGGAGTAATTTAAATGTTGTAAAAAATGCCTGCCAAAGGTGATTTGGTTAGTTCTTACTGCGATACTTTCCGCAAAGTTAACATCATGGTGCAGGAAGAGCAATGGGAAGAACTAGTTGATTATCTAAATGAAGGGTATCAAAATCACAGCGAACTATCAAATTTTATCAATGCTTAATTTATTCTTGCCAGGTAATTATAAAAATTCAAACCGTTGTTATTTTATTAAACATGTTGTAACTCCTTTGGTGATTTGTATTTGTTTGATGAGCTGTAGCCAATCAAGCTATAAACCACCTAAAGACCCGTTGTTTACAAAACTATCTAATAGAGAATCCGGCATTGATTTCAGAAATGATGTAATAGATGATTCCCTTTTTAATGAAATGAATTATCGCAATTTTTACAATGGCGGTGGTGTGGCGATTGGTGATATCAATAATGATGGACTTCCGGATATTTTAATGACTGCCAATCAGGGAGCAAATAAATTATATCTAAACAAAGGGCATTTTGTTTTTGAAGATATTACCCTTAAAGCAGGCATTACTAAAAATGATAATTGGAGCACTGGAGTGACAATGGCGGATGTAAATGGCGATGGATTACTGGATATTTATGTTTGTGCTGCGGGTA
>JBDTVE010000016.1:0-15629 GCA_040007355.1 Bacteroidota bacterium
GGCTGTCCTGCAGGGCTTCCCCTGTCTGCCGCAGACTTCGTGGAAGATATAGAAAGACGGAAAGGTGGCACCCAAAAAGGCACCACGCCCCGAAAAGAAGACGATCTGCCTCTTTTTAAAAGCGGTCTTTTTAATGGTAAAACTACCGGCGCACCCATTACCATCCTGTTCGAAAACAAAAACACCCGCAGCGGTGATTACGAAAAACAGCGGTCCGTGCCAAGACCGGGGCATGCTGATTTTGTAGCACATGCAAAATTTGGCGGCTACGAGGATTTCCGGGGCGGCGGCCATTTTAGCGGAAGACTAACCGTTTGCCTGGTGGCGGCAGGTGTTATCGCAAAAAAAATATTAGCGCTTGTAGCAGTTAAAACGGAAGCCCCGACAAAAAGCGATGGTATAAAAGTAACCGCCACCATCCTTGAAATTGGCGGAGAAACTGATTTGGAGAAAGGCCTGCAGAAAGCCATTGATAACAAAGATTCAGTGGGCGGTATCGTAGAATGCAGAACAAACGGGCTGCCGGTTGGGCTGGGAGAGCCTTTTTTTGATTCGGTTGAATCTGTTGTGAGTCATGCCGTTTTTGCCATACCCGCCATACGGGGTGTTGAGTTTGGTACCGGCTTCGCCGCTGCTAAAATGTTTGGCGTTGAACACAACGATGCCATTGAAGACAAAACCGGCAAAACAAAAACCAACCATGCCGGTGGAGTAGTGGGGGGCATCACCAACAGTAATGAACTGGTATTCCGCATAGCCGTTAAACCAACTTCGTCCACGCCAAAAGAGCAGCAGACCCTGAACTGGGAAACCGGCACGGTGGAAAGTTTTTCTGTAAAGGGACGGCACGACCTGTGCATTGCCTTAAGGGTGCCGGTTGTACTGGAAGCGGTAACGGCCCTGGTGCTGGTTGATTTCCTGATGCTGGAACACCATATCAAAAGAATCCTGTAATTTTCAGTATGCCTGTTATCTTCCATATAACCACTGCCGATGAATGGCAGCTCGCCCAGGGAAACGGCGTATATACGTCGCCGTCATTACAGTCGGAAGGATTTATCCATTGTTCGGCCAATGATGCCCAGGTAGCAGGTGTGCTGCAACGTTATTTTGCCGGTAAAACAAAGTTGGTAAAATTGTCGGTTGATACCGATAAACTGAACAGCCGGTTTATCTATGAATGGTCGCCTTCCACAGCGGATACTTTCCCGCATATTTACGGTTCCATTAACCTGGACGCAGTGATTGCAACAGAAAATGTTTAAATTAGCAGAGGCATAATTTTATTGTGAATGCTTCTTTGCAGGTGTTGCCCATTGTTCGCAACAGACACCCTATGAATGGGTGGATGACGCCATTGCCGTTGTCCGCAATCGGGTATTAAATATGAGGTGGGTACCTTTGCAACGGTATTGGAAGGCCGTTACCTGGAGGTGATGCAGGTGATACACGATGACTCCCCCTTTTTCCATCCACAGATTGCTTCATTTCATTCGCAATGACGAGTCATGCTGAAGAGTCAGCACATCATTATTTTGATCAGTTCCCAATTTCATTTGCAACAACGCCGATCGGGTGGGTCGCCCTTTCTTCGGGCGGCTCACCCTCTTCATCAAACCACACTTAAAGCGAGGCCGGGGTATTGGTAAAGGTTTTTTTGCGGAAACGGAAATCGACGGTGCAGCCGTGTTTATTTACCCCTCAATTCTTTAAACTCAAGATCCAATGCCTCGTAATAATTCTTCTCATCGGGCCATGAAAAATGCCACCATTCCGTTTCAAATATGTTAAAGCCGTATTTTTCCATGATATCGCGGAGCATCTTACGGTTTTGCAGTGCGTCAAATGGCAGGTTCATAAAAGTATAATGGGCAGTATCGCTGAAATTGTCGAACCCGGTAGGCATTTGTAATTCTTTGCCATTGTGCAGGTAAATAAGGGTCAGGTCTACTGCCGTACCACGGTTGTGCCCACTTCCTTTTTTTGGATCCGCCACATATTTTTCGTTGAGTACCAGCTCCCAGAATCTTTCCGTTATTGAATAAGGCCGGTAGGCATCCCATATTTTCAAACCCATTCCTTTTCCGTTCAATTCTTTTTGAACCAATGCCAACGCTTTTACTACCGGCAGCCGCAGAAAAGTATAACTGGTTCTTGCGGGGTACATATTTCGGCGCATAAAATTTTTGTCTGAAGCATATTTCAGATCGTATACAATATCCGGAATTCGGGTTTTTAATTCCACCATTTGTTTGTTGCTATCAGCCTTTACAGTAGCTTCATACATGGCAATATCTTTGATCACAGGAATACCATATTTACTCAGTGGTGGTTGAACCCCCTGACCTAAAACCATTGAACAGGCAAAAACAAGCAATGTTGTTGAAAAAAAATGCCTTAGTTTAGGTAAAATCATTGATAAATTTGGTTTTTTCGAAATTACAGTATCTTTTTACATATTAATATGAGGAATATTATCCCCGGCAATCCTTTTTTTTGTCAAATTAAGCATTTGTTGCTCATTGTTACCGTTTACTGTTTTGTTTCCTGCAATAATACTGAACAAAAGCCACCGGAAGTGGTGGTGGTTAAAAACCCTGAAAAAATTGATGAAAAGATAGCCGAATTGCTACAGTCTTCGGTTCAATATATTATTGCGAACAAAGGCAAACTCAACGACTCCGTTGTTTTACTCCACCCCAATCTTGTAGACAGTGTTTACCGCAAGGGTGATTATCGGCCGCTCTGGAGTTCAGACGAAAAATGGAACAGCCTGGCCGATTCCATGTATGCGTTTATCCGGGATTCAAAATTATACGGGTTGTTTCCTTCAGACTACAATAAATCCTCGCTGACCAATATCCGTAGTGGCATGACCGCTGATTCGCTGCACAAAAAAAACGCAGTCTTATGGACCCGGGCTGATCTCCTGATGACGGATGCATACCTGGCCATTGCCCACGACCTGGCCCTTGGCAGGATGGCCAGGGACAGCGTTACCCTGCGCAATGATTCTTCCATTAACGACGCATTTTTCCTGGCAAATTTCCAGGAAGCCCTTGCACGGAAAAATATACGCGGCGCGCTGGAACAACTGGAACCGAAATTAAAAGGCTATGTTGATCTCAAAGCGGCCATCCCGCGTTTCCTGGATTCTGCCGAGCTCCGGGAAACAACCTATATAGTGTATCCGGACAAGGATTCCGCCTCCCTCATGAAAAAAGTTGCGGCAAGGCTGACAGAACTGGGTGAGCTGCAACCGGAAGGCGATACCGTGCTGAAAGACGCCATCCGTAAATACCAGAAACAAAAAGGGATACCCACAACGGGCAGGGTGGGCGAAAAAACTGTGGCGAGCCTTAATATCAGCGACTGGCAGAAATTCAAAAGAATTGCAGTTAACCTGGATCGTTATAAATTATTGCCCGATTCTTTGCCGCACCAGTATATATGGGTAAACCTGCCGGGTTTTTACCTGCAGCTTTGGAATGATGATACACTGGTGCTGCAATCAAAAATAGTGGTGGGCAAACCACTTACCCGAACCCCCCTGCTAACCAGCAAAATAACTGATATGGTAACCTATCCGCAATGGACCATACCCGAAAGCATTATTGCAAAAGAAGTATTGCCCGGCCTGAAAAAAGACACCAATTACCTGAAGAAAAAAGGATATAGCCTGATCAACACAAAGGGCGATGAAGTGTATGCCTCTTCGGTAAAATGGGCGAAATATACAAAAGGCATTCCCTATAAAGTGGTACAGGGCAGCGGAGACGACAACGCCCTGGGGATATTGAAATTTAATTTTAACAACAAGTACAGTGTTTACCTGCACGATACCAACCAGCGTTATTATTTCAGCAGAAGCTTCAGGGCTTTAAGCCATGGTTGTGTACGGGTGCAGAAATGGGATAAACTGGCTCATTTCATTATCAACAACGACAGCCTGAACGCAGCACCCAACGCGAATACGTTTAAAACGGATTCATTAAAAGCCTGGTTAACCCGTAAAGAAAAGCACGTTATACCGGTGAGAACAAAATTGCCGGTATTTGTCCGCTATGCCGGTTGCGAAGGCGTGAATGGCTCGGTAAAATTTTATGACGATATTTACAATGAAGACAAGCTGCTGAGCGAACGCTATTTTGCCAATAAACCTGTTAATTAATGAAGAGCCTAATCTGCACGTTTTTACCTATTTTTCTTGCCGTTGCTGCGGCACCGGCGCAACCCAGGCCTCCGGGTAAAACAGGCCAGGCCAGGCATAAGCGTATAGAATATGGAACGGCCAGTTATTATGCCAATAAATTCCAGGGCCGTCCTACTGCCAGCGGGGAACGCTATGATAAAAATAAAATGACATGCGCCCACAATTCTCTTCCCATGGGCACCTGGATCAAAGTAACCAATATTAAAAACAAACGCTCAGTGATAGTAAGGGTAACAGACAGGCTACACCATAGCAATAAAAGACTGGTGGATCTCTCCATGATTGCCGCCGCCAGGCTGGGTTATCTGAGAAAAGGACTAACCCGTGTAAAGGTAGAAGTGCTGGCTAAAAAGCATCCGGATAATTAGGCACAGACGTTAACAAATATTTCACACTTTGAAACCTACACTTTATTTTTGTCCCCTACATTAAAACTGTCTTGTTATGAAGAAATTACTCTTCCTGCTACTGTTTTCCCCGGGTTTGCTTCAACTGGCACATGGACAGGATAATAATAATTATATAAAACAGCCCCTGCTGGGTGTTAATTTCCTTTTCAACGATTTTAATGGTGGCGGCTACATAAAAAAATTTGGTTTGAACCGCGCAATAAGGGATAAGCAATTAAACCAGTTTAAAAATATGGCACCGGGGCTGGCCATCAGTTACCTGCGCGGCATTTCCCAACACCTTGATCTATCAGCAGGGATCGGGGGTTCCTTCCTTGACTACCCTATTTCCGGTAAGGATGCTTTTGGCAATGACAACCTGCTGCTGGAGGGCGATGTTACCGTGAATGCAAAATTATTAACAGATAAATACTGGTTTACACCTTATTTAACCACCGGCGTAGGCGCGTCAAAATACAAGGGATATTATGGGGCTTTTGTACCCTTCGGCACTGGTTTCCAGGTTAATTTTTACGACGAAGCATTTCTTTTTATCAATGCACAGTATCGTTTTGGTATCACGGAAAATACATCCAACCATCTTTATTACAGCATTGGCGTTGCAGGCAGTATTACCAATAAAAAGGAATCAAAACCCCTGCCGCCACCACCGCCACCGGTTATGGAACCTCCTAAAGACAAGGATGGAGATGGCGTAGTAGACAGCCTGGATGCCTGTCCGGATGTTGCAGGCCTGGCAAAGTTTGGTGGCTGTCCCGATTCAGATGGTGACGGCATTCCCGACAAAGAAGACAAATGCCCCACCGTTGCCGGCTTGGCTCGCTACCAGGGCTGCCCCATCCCCGACCGCGATAAAGACGGTATCAACGACGAGGAAGACAAATGCCCCGATCTTGCCGGCTTGGCTCGTTACCAGGGCTGCCCCATTCCGGACCGCGACAAAGACGGTGTAAACGATGAAGAAGATAAATGTCCAGACCTGCCCGGCAACGCGGCCAACAGCGGTTGCCCGGTTATTAAACAGGAAGAAATTAAAAAAGTGGAATATGCCGCCAAGAATATCTTTTTTAATTCCGGCAAATCAGTGCTATTGACCAAATCATTTAAGCCATTGAACGAAGTAGCGGTAATTTTAAACGAAAACAAAAACCTTAAACTTGACCTTGATGGCTATACAGATAATTCGGGCAAGGCCGACAAAAACCAAACACTCAGCCAGTCACGCGCAGATGCTGTAAAAAAATACATGATCAGCAAAGGAGTGGAAGCAAGCAGGCTGTTATCTGTGGGACATGGCATCGACAACCCCGTGGCAGATAATAAATCGGCCGCGGGACGCGCCAAAAACCGCCGCGTGGAATTACACCTGAAATATTATTAATCTATATTGAACGGTAGGTGAAAAGCAGCTCATTAACCATGGGTTGCTTTTTTTTTGTTGCTTTGTTTCATACATTCACCAAGTATAATATTTTGTACGCAACAATAGCCTGTTATTGACCGCTGCAAAATTTTTTCCTTAATGTATACGGCAGATGAAAAATTTCCTTTTAACATTATTTCTTCTTGTGGCAGCTGTTGGCGGTACGCTTGCTCAATTGCAATCCCCCGGCCAATTCCTGGGATATGAGCTGGGAAGCCATTTTACCCCCCATTTTAAGATAGTAAACTATTTTTATTATATAGCCGCGCAGGCGCCGGACCGGATAAAAATAACGCAATACGGCGAAACCATGGAGGGCCGGCCCCTGCTGCTGGCATATATAACATCCAGGGAAAATTTGGGCAACCTGGAGAATATCCGTGAGAATAATTTGCGGTTGGCCGGTGCCGTAAAAGACGGAACGGTTGCCAGTGAAGATGCACCCGTTGTTGTATGGTTCAGTTACAATGTACACGGCAATGAACCTTCTTCTTCAGAAGCCGCCATGCTCACTTTATATGAACTTGTTAATCCGGCTAACGACAGCAGCCGCGTATGGCTGAAAAATACGGTGGTAATAATGGATCCATGTGTAAACCCGGATGGGCGTGACCGTTATGTAAACTGGCAGAACGGGGTACAGGGCAAAACACCCAACCTTAACCCGGTGGCAAGAGAGCACAACGAACCCTGGCCCGGCGGACGTACCAATCATTATAATTTTGATCTAAACCGCGACTGGGCCTGGCAGACCCAGTCGGAGTCTCAGCAACGCCTGATAAAATACAACCAATGGCTGCCACAGGTACATGTGGATTTCCATGAACAGGGGTATAACCAGCCATACTATTTTGCACCCGCCGCAGAGCCTTTTCATGAAGTGATTACGCCCTGGCAGCGGACCTTCCAGAACATGATAGGAAAAAACAACGCGCGACATTTTGATGCCAACGGCTGGCTGTATTTTACAAAAGAAAGATTTGATCTTTTTTATCCCAGTTATGGAGATACTTATCCCATCTACAACGGATCCGTCGGGATGACCTTTGAGCAGGGCGGTCATAGTCGTGGTGGGCTGGCGGTGGTGAAAGAAGACGGTGACACACTCACCCTGTACGACCGCCTGATCCATCACTATACAACCGGCATGTCTACCATAGAGATTAGTTCGCGGAATGCGGCCAGGGTTATACAGGAATATCACAAATATTTTAATACCGCTTTGCAGTTGCCCGCGGGCGAGTTTAAAAGTTATGTGTTAAAATATGATGGTACAGACCGCATTGAAAGGTTAAAAACATTGTTAAGCAAAAACAATATCGGCTGGGTATACCCGAACGCCGGCGCCTTTACCGGTTTAAACTATCAAACGGGTAAGGCAACGGCCTTTAAAACAGCACCAGGCGATATTGCTGTGAACATTAACCAAACCAAAAGCAGTCTTATCCGGGTGCTTTTTGAAAGAACCTCCCGCCTCAGCGATTCAGCTACCTATGATATTACGGCATGGTCCCTGCCATTTGTATACGGGTTACAGGCCTACGGATGTAAAGAATACATGCAGGCTGCTTTAAAGAATAACGTGGCGGCAACAGCGCCGCAGCCGCCGGATAGTTTCGAAAATACCTATGCCTGGGTGATTAAATGGAACGGACTGAATAGTGCCTGCTTCCTGTCTGCCTTGCTGAAAAACGGAATCAAAGTGCGGTATGCGGAACAGGCTTTTCGCGCCGGCAACAACGATTTTGATAAAGGGGCGCTCATCATTGCAAAAGCATCCAATTATGGTTTTGGCAAAAACCTGGAGACCCTGATCCGGAACGCAGCCGAAAAAAATGCCGTCCGGGCGGTCGCCGTTCCGTCGGGTTTTGTAGAAAAGGGATTTGATATTGGATCAGACAAAGTGAGGTTTATACATGCACCCAAAGTTGCATTACTGGCAGGTAAACAGGTAAGTGCCGGCGCAATGGGAGAGGTCTGGCATTTTTTTGATCAGCAACTGCAATATCCCATTACACTGGTTAACACGGAAGACTTAGCAAGAATGGTACCCGGCGAATTTAACGTATTGATCATACCCGATGGTTACTATAACCTGTTTTCGCAAAAAGAAAAGAACGAACAGCTAAAGGAATGGGTGCGCGGAGGTGGAAAAATAATTGCGCTGGAAAATGCCGCTGCGCAGATGAGTACTGCCGACTGGGGTTTTAAACTAAAAGGCGGAGATGAGAAAAAAGATAAAGTCGAACCCCGGAAAGACGATTATAGCTTGCTGAAGAAATATGACGATCGTGAAAAAGAGTATATTTCAAACACCATACCCGGTTCTATTTTTAAAGTGGAATTGGATAGCTCCCATCCACTGGCTTTTGGATATACCGATAACTATTACACACTCAAGCAGGACGATAACATATATGAATTTTTAAAAGACGGCTGGAATGTAGGCGTCGTAAAAAAAGATAATTATATAAGTGGGTTTACCGGTAATAACTTGAAAGAAAAATTAAAAGACGGAACCCTGTTTGGCGTAATCAGCATGGGCAGGGGCACCGTGGTGTTCTTAGCGGATAATCCCCTTTTCCGGAGTTTTTGGGAAAACGGTAAATTACTGTTTTGTAACGCGGTTTTCCTGGTGGGTGATTGAGACGGAGCAGGAAAGCAACAAGAACAGCTGTTGCAAGCCTGCTTTTGCTTAATTTGCAGACCTTCTTTCAACTAAAAGACATTTCCTGTATGGTACGTTGGTGCCTGATAATAATAACATGCTTTCCATTGCTGGCAAGGGCGCAGAAATTTTCCCGGGCTGATGTCGGTCGCCTGCGTTCCTACTGTACAGGTATTTTTTTAAACAAAGAACCAGTGAATGCGGTAATGCCGCTAACGCTAAGGATTCAGCGCATCTGGCCAAAGCGCAATGACGGCCTCTGGCTGTTGACCGAAAGAACGGATACGAATCATTGCAGCCAGGTATGGCATTTTTATATACAGGATGATTCTACCCTGGTAATGCAGTTCCTGGTTTTCAGGGCGGAAGAAAAGACCCTGCAACAAGGCAAAGACAATATGCAGGCTCCTGTCATTCGGATGAACAACCTGCTGACCCGGGGGGGCTGCGAACGCTACCTGAAAAAAACCAGGACGGGTTATGTCGGCAGATCGGCAGGAAAGGATTGCCTGGCAGACAAAACTGGCACCGATTATTTTACCTGTGATATGGAGTTTACAAGAAATACGCTTATATGGCAGGAAACCCGTTTCAACAAAGACAATGAAAAAAAAGGGAGTGAAACATTTCATTTTGTAAAACAGGCAAATTCATTGAAATAAATAAGGCATGAAGCAATTGTTATTTTTACTGGTAGTTATAATGGGCGCAGGCAGACCGGCATTTGCACAGGCGCCGCAGGTTTTGTCGTCTTCAGATATCCTGTTGGGCTTAAAAAAGCTGGATGTGCTGGGTAGCGTATTGTACGTGGGGGCGCATCCGGATGATGAAAACACCCGCTTGCTGGCCTGGCTCTCAAAAGAAAGATTGTATCGGACCGGTTATCTTTCATTAACAAGGGGAGACGGAGGACAGAACTTAATTGGTAACGAGCAGGGGATTGAACTGGGACTTGTGCGCACGCAGGAGCTACTCGCGGCGAGAAGAATTGATGGAGCCGAGCAATTTTTTTCACGCGCCTATGATTTTGGCTTTTCCAAACGCACGGATGAGGCATTACAAAAATGGGACAAGGAAAAAATATTAAGTGATGTGGTATGGGTGATACGCAAGTTTCGGCCCGATGTGATCATCACCCGTTTTCCGCAGGATAGCAGGGCGGGTCATGGGCATCATTCCGCTTCCGCGGTGCTGGCTGTTGAGGCATATACCGCTGCCGCCGATCCCAGCCGGTTCCCCGAACAGCTGGCCCATGTAAAGACATGGCAGGCAAAGCGGATACTCTGGAACACGTTCAATTTTGGCAACACCAATACCACCAGCAACGACCAGTACAAAATAGATGTGGGCAGTTTTAATCCGGTACTTGGCAAAGGGTATGGAGAAATTGCCGCCGAAAGTCGCAGCCAGCACAAAAGCCAGGGTTTTGGAATGCCACGGCAGCGCGGAACGGCTTTGGAATATTTTTCAACCTGGAAAGGAGATCCACCGCGGAATGACCTGATGGATGGAATTAATACCAGTTGGGAACGCGTAAAAGGCGGTGAAGCCATTCATCAAAAATTGGAGACGATCATTCATTCATTTTCCTTTTTTTCCCCAGGCAAATCTGTAAAACAACTGGTAGAATTATATGACCTGATTAATAACCTGGATGATGGGTATTGGAAACAGCTAAAGCTACAAGAAATGCTGGGTTTGGTTGAGGCCTGCAGCGGTCTTTTTGCTGAAGCTACTACAACCGAAGGGCAATTGGTGCAGACCGATTCAGTAAGAATATCCTTTTTTCTGAACAACCGAAACGGCAACCGCATTCGGCTAAAGAAAATTGTAGTGGACGATCTTACCGTTCCGGTGGACACCATACTTGTCTCTAACCAGAATTTTTATTTCAATAAATCCATCTATGTTTCACCGGACGACGGTATCTCGCAACCCTATTGGCTAAAAAACGAAATGAAGGAAGAACATTTTGAGATAAACGATCAGCAAATGATTGGCGACGCGGAAAGCAAACCTGCTTATACAGCGGACTTTATTTTAAATATTGAGGGGCACGATTTTACCATCACCAAACCCCTTAAACACAAATATACCGATCCGGTAAAAGGAGAATTGTACCAACCGGTTGTAATTGTGCCACCGGTGGTGGTTGATCCCGGCAAGAATTTATTGTTATCGGCTACGCAAACACCGCTGACCACGCGGGTAACAATACATGCCATGAAGGATTTGGTAAAGCCCGTACTAACAATTGTGCCGGGCAAAGGTTGGAAAGCAGAAAGCATGGGCGCCGCCGAGCCAGATACCCTGCGCCGGGGACAGGAAATGGATATAGACGTTTTGTTAAAACCGGTTGCAAAAGAAAGAGAAAATGGTAAACAGCCATTCCTGGTATCAGTATCCTCCGGCAAGCAACGGTATGCCAGTGATTTAAGGACCATCAGCTATGATCATATACCCATTATAATTTATTTTAAAAAACCGGTATTTAACGTACTCACACTTGACCTGAAAACGGTGGGCAAAAAAATTGGTTATATAGAAGGCGCCGGTGATTATATCCCGGAAGCACTGCTGCAAATGGGATACGAGGTAACCCTGTTAAGCGATTATAACCTGGCCAACAGCAATCTTTCGCAATACGATGCTATTATAACCGGCGTGCGTGCGTATAATATTAAAACATCCCTTATTACTTATTACAATAAGCTGATGAAATATATTGAGAATGGTGGCAATCTGATTGTTCAGTACAACACGTCTAACCAGGTAGGCAGTGCCAGAGCAAAAATAGGACCCTATCCCTTTTTGATTTCTAGAACCAGGGTAACAGACGAAAATGCGGAAGTAAAACTGCTGCAGCCCGCGCATCCCATTTTAAACTATCCCAATAAGATAACGGATAAAGACTTTGAAGGCTGGGTACAGGAACGCAGTATCTATCATGCCAGCAACTGGGACAATCATTATGAAACCATTTTTGCCATGCACGATCAGGGAGAGAATGACGACGCCGGTAGCCTGATAACGGCCGCATATGGTAAAGGAAATTTCGTTTATACCGGGCTGGTATTTTACCGGGAACTGCCCGCGGGTGTGCCTGGCGCCTACCGGCTACTGGCCAACCTGATAGCTTTAAATCACAAAAAAGGGTTTTAAATATGGCCAATTCTTCGCAGAGCAGGAA
Organism: Bacteroidota bacterium; assembly: GCA_040007355.1. Classification (GTDB taxonomy): domain Bacteria; phylum Bacteroidota; class Bacteroidia; order Chitinophagales; family Chitinophagaceae; genus JACMLD01. The sequence continues at coordinate 11,905 of JBDTVE010000016.1, forward strand.
GGAAATAGGATTTGTGCTCGCTATTGTATTAGGTTTACTGCTGGGGATATTTATAAAACGCGTGCGCATTGGGCTGCTCATTGGCCTGGCCCTTGGTTTACTGGCGGCGGGTATGATAAGCGGCCGGAAAAAATGACGTCCCGCTGTTTGCCTATAGCGCCATGCGGCCGTGGTGTCGGAACAGTCCGTAAATAGAGATAATGTATTTTAAAAGCAGTCAGCCTATTAGCATGAATGACCAACAGGAAAATAAGCCACCTTTGTTTGCATCATGGACCGCATGGTACGTCTTTGTGCTGGTATTTCTTATTGTTCTCATTGTGCTGTTTACATTTTTTACCAATTATTTTGCATGAGCCACGCAGACTGGATAGTACTTGCCATTACATTAACCGGGATTGTTGCGTATGGCTTGTATAAAAGCCGTACAACCAAAAACCTGGACGGGTACTTCCTGAGCAATCGCAGCATGCCCTGGTGGATGGTGCTGTTAAGTATTATGGGCACACAGGCAAGCGCCGTTACGTTTTTGTCGGCGCCGGGCCAGGCTTATACAGACGGTATGCGCTTTGTGCAATATTATTTCGGACTGCCCCTGGCCATGGTGGTGCTCTGTATCACATTTGTGCCCATTTTCCACCGGCTTAAGATATATACTGCTTATGAATTTCTGGAGAACCGGTTTGATCTGAAAACAAGAACGCTAACCTCCTTTTTATTCCTGTTACAAAGAGGCGTTTCAACCGGCATCAGTATCTATGCACCGGCTATTATACTTTCTTCCTTACTGGGTTGGAATATATACTTAACCAATGTTTTTATGGGCGGTCTGCTCATTATCTATACCGTAAGCGGCGGCGCAAAAGCAGTTGCCTACACGCAACAACTGCAAATGGTTATCATATTTGCGGGTATGTTTATGGCAGCCTATATGGTAGTACACCTGTTACCGGAAGGGGTGGGGTTTATTGATGCTTTGAAAGTTGGTGGTAAAATGGGTAAGCTAAACGTAATCACGAGCGGTACCGGAAACAATGGTTTTAACTGGAACGATCGCTATAATATCTGGAGCGGGTTAATTGGCGGATTTTTTCTGGCGCTTTCTTATTTTGGAACCGATCAAAGCCAGGTAGGACGCTATCTTACAGCTAAAAGCCTGAAGGAAAGTCGTATTGGCTTGCTGATGAACGGCCTGGTAAAAGTACCGATGCAGTTTTGTATCCTGCTGATTGGCGTGCTGGTATTTGCGTTTTACCAGTTTAATCAGGCGCCCCTTTTTTTTAATAATGTACAGGTAAAAAAGATAGCGCAATCACCGTATAAAGATTCGCTTCAGCTTTTGCAGCTACAGTATGATCTGCTATCAAAGGAAAAAGCCCGTACGGTGGTAAAATGGGTAGACCAAAGCAAAAACGCGGTTAGCACCGCGGAGTCCGAAGCAGCTTTGAAATTGATTAACCGCCAGACAGATAGACTGCGGACTGATTTTACCGGACTGATAAATAAAAGTAAAATAGGAGGAGATGATAACGATACCAACTATATCTTTCTGCGTTTCGTGGTGGATTATCTTCCAAAGGGTCTTGTAGGCCTGCTGATAGCGGTCATTTTTTTAGCGGCCTGGGGAAGTATTGCTGCCGCATTAAACTCGCTGGCTTCCTGTACAGTGGTGGATATTCACAAAAAATTTATTAAAAAAGATTGTACAGCAATCATGGATTACAGGGCCTCCAGGTGGTATACATTTGGCTGGGGGGTATTTTCTATTGTGATAGCCATGTTTGCCACCAATATGGGCAGCCTTATTGAAGCAGTAAATGTATTGGGTTCTTTGTTTTACGGTGTAATACTGGGTGTTTTTCTGGTGGCCTTTTATCTAAAGCAGGTAAAAGGCAACGCGGTTTTTGCCAGTGCTGTTGTTATTGAATTGGGTATTGTGTGTTTGTTCTGGAGATCTTCTATTGGGTTTTTATGGTTGAACGCAATAGGAGCACTGGGGGTTGTACTGCTATCATTGCTATTACAACCCTTCTTTACTAAAAAAGCAATAATACCCCGGTAAGACAACTGGTGGAAGATTTTGAATGCGGGCAACCCAGTAGTTCAAAAAATCCTCCACCAGCCATCTGTGTTGTGGACGGTGTTTTATTTAAGCGTGGCCAGTAGCTTCTCATTCAACACCACATAGTCGTCATTCTTCGCCCGCCTGGCTGCTTCAATACCTTTCAGTGCGGTTGCTTTTGCGTCTTCCTTTTTACCCAATTTTGCCTCGCAACTGGCTTTCTGGTACAGGATAAAAAATGCATTTTGGTTTTGTTCCAGGGCTTTGTTGAACCAATTCAGCGCCTGGTTTAGATCTTTGCCATTGTCCATGTAATACATCGCTGCATTAAAATAAGGGCGATCGTCCTTATTCATAATATCACTGATCTGCGCCGTTATTTTTTTGTCAATATCGGTGGTTACCGGCAAGCTTACACCGGTATTGGCCCAGCATAAGTACAGCGTCATGCTGTTTGCTTTTACATCACCAAACTGCATGGTAAATGTTTCCCTGGTTTCTTTCAATGGCATCGGCACAACTTTTATTCTTACCACGTCTTCCGCGGATTTATAGGCTGCGGGGGAAGTAACATCCAATTGTTTGGTAATGATCAGGGTCCAGCTATCAGCATCGGGTATGCTTAGCAATCCATATTTGCCCGGGGCTATTTTTGTACCGCCAATGGTTACTTCATCAGTAAAGCTTAGCGTGGTAGCGCCGTTGGCCCCGGTACGCCAAACCTTTCCAAATGGCACCAGGTCGCCGAATATTTTACGGCCCTTGATATTGGGGCGTGAGTAAGACAACTCAACGGAACCCAGTCCAAAATCCTGTTTAATGGTTTGCGTAGAACTGGGTGATGGCGTTTTTAATTGCTGTGCAGCCAGTGTAAGCCCGGCAGAAACCAGGCAAAGGATAAGCGTAATTCGTTTCATAATAGTGTCTTTTTAGGAAGTAAAAATAAGGGTGAATGATACATGAGAGGGAAATAGTTTTGAATGTGCTGAAGGCTATCAAAACTTTACAATAACCGAAACAGTTGCTTTTTTTCCCTTGAGCAATCGCCAGGGAGGCCCTTCTTTTACCAGGCGGATGGCTTCCGCATCCAGTTGCTCATTGATGGATCTTTCTATACGGAAGTTCTTCAGCGTGTTTTTGTTGTCAACCGTAAACGCTACAACCGTTTCGCCGTGGAAGTCTTTTGCGTCTGCCGGTATCCTTTTATTTTGGTCAAGGTAATCGTTGTACTTGATCCAGCTGACAACGGGCTCCGCACCTAAAATGGTAATGGTTACATGTTTTGCCTTGCTGGAAGCCTCTTTTTTACGGGTTACACCATAACCGTTTACCGCAACTTCGTTTAGCGCCTTGCTATCCGGCTTTAAGGTAATCTGGTTAAGCGTTTCGTTATTGTGAAGACTCAGTTGTTGTGTTTCAAAACCAACGGAGGCAATGGATACACTCAGTACCGTGTCCGGAGCGGCAAAAGAAAAAAATCCTTTATTATCGGTTACTGTGACAATATTAAGATTGGGAATCTGTACGGTGGCATTGGCAACCGGCCGGTGTAGCCGGTCAACCACCATGCCATTGAATGTATTGGAAAGGGTTGTTGCGGATGATCTTTCGTTATTAGCAGCAAGCCCGGCTGCTTTTTGTTCAAGACGCATATCAACAAGGG
>JBDTVE010000017.1:0-6745 GCA_040007355.1 Bacteroidota bacterium
TTGCTGCTGGTGGGTTTTTTAATACTGCGCAACCGCCTGCCGGGCCTGCTCAAACACATCTCGCAGCCCTTGCTGATTGCCTTCAGTACTACCAGCAGTGAGGCGGTGTTCCCAAAATTAACCGAGGAACTGGAACGTTTTGGCTGCAAGAACAAAATCGTTGCTTTTATCCTGCCCCTGGGTTATTCTTTTAACCTGGATGGCAGTATGATGTATATGACCTTTGCCAGCCTGGCCATTGCACAGGCCTATGGCATCCATATGGACCTGGGCACCCAACTTACCATGCTGTTAGTACTGATGCTTACCAGTAAGGGAATTGCCGGCGTTCCGCGGGCATCACTGGTAGTAGTAACCGCTACCTGTGCGATGTTTAAGATACCACCTGAAGGAATTGCTTTAATATTGCCCATTGATCATTTTTGCGATATGTTCCGCACAGGAACCAATGTGCTGGGGAATGCGCTTGCCACCAGCGTGGTGAGCAAATGGGAGGGCGAACTGGAGGAAGAAATTGCAGCGTAGTAGGGGTCGCCCTTGCGGCGACCCATTAGTGCAGCGTAGTAGGGGTCGCCCTTGCGGCCACCCATTAATGCAGCGTAGTAGGGGTCGCCCTTGCGGCGACCCCGTTAATGCCGACCCCAATTGGCGTCGGCTGCCAGGTCAAATAAATTATATAATATTATAAACACGGATGAAAAAACTGAAAAATTATTACAGACGGTGTGTTGTTTTATTGCTGGCATTGGGTTGTTTGAGCATCGCCGGTTTTGCGCAGTCTTCTGTTACTGCCAGTATAATAGACCAGTATGATAACCCGGTAAAAGGTGCCAAAGTAGACGCATTTCCCTCGGGGGCAACCACGGTTACGGATTCGGTGGGTGCTTTTAGTCTGCCGGTATCGGCCAACGATTCCATCCGCGTAAGTAAAAACGGTTTTCAAACCGGTTCCTTTAAAGCCGATGCCAGCCAGGCAAGCCTGCAGGTAGAAAAGGAATTTAATTGGAAGGACTTGCTGAACCCGCTTTTTTATATCAAAAACGGCGGTCTCTGGTTATTGCTGTTTATCGTGTTTGCCGAAACAGGGTTGATGGTGGGATTCTTTTTGCCGGGCGACAGCCTCTTATTTGTGGCGGGTATTTACAGTACAAAACTGGTTGCCACCCTGCCTACCGGTGGCACGGGCAGTGATTTTGCAGACCTGGTCATTTTATGGATACTGATCTCTGCCTGTGGCATTGTAGGAAATATGGCCGGGTACTGGTTTGGCAAACAAAGCGGCCCCTTCCTGTATACCCGAAAAGATACTTTTTTCTTTAAACGCAAACACCTGATGCGAGCCAAGGATTTTTATGATAAACACGGCGGACAGGCCATTGTATTTGCACGGTTCCTTCCCATCATACGTACGTTTGCGCCCATTGTTGCGGGTATTGTACAGATGGAAAAAAAGAAATTCATGTTCTATAATATTGTGGGTTGCGTGGCCTGGGTATTCAGCATGCTCTTTGCTGGTCATTACCTGCAGAAATTCTTCTTGCGGAAATTTAATTTTGATCTCACCCAGCACCTGGAACCCATTGTAATTGTAATTGTTTTAATTACCACCCTGCCGGTTATCTATAAATTATTTTTTGGCCGGCGCGCGGGTGCGGGAGACCCGCCTGCTGCTCAAAATGTGTAGCTTTCATGGAAAACAAACAAGCATCTGTTTTTGGTCTTGCCGTAATTGTTGCGGCCCTTGGTTATTTTGTAGACATCTACGACCTGCTTTTGTTCAGCATTATCCGTATCCCCTCGCTGCAGTCATTGGGGCTGGATGCGGCAGCCATATCAAGAGATGGGCTGAAGATTATCAATATACAAATGATGGGTTTGCTGCTGGGAGGCATCTTCTGGGGCATACTGGGCGATAAAAAGGGAAGATTGAATGTCCTTTATGCATCTATCATTCTTTACTCGCTGGGTAATATTGCCAATGGCTTTGTCCACACCGTGAACCAGTATGCCGCAGTGCGATTTGTCACCGGTTTTGGCCTGGCGGGTGAACTCGGCGCGGGCATTACCCTGGTAAGCGAATTGTTGTCAAAAGAAAAAAGGGGTATCGGCACTTCACTGGTAGCGGGCATTGGGTTAACAGGTGCCGTATTTGCTTTTTTTATCAAAGAAAATTTTGAATGGCGAACCTGTTATTTTATTGGGGGTGGTTTGGGTTTTGTGTTGTTGTTTTTGCGGGTGGGCGTGCTGGAATCTGGCATGTTTACAAGCATCCGTCAAACCGGTGTTTCCAGGGGTAATTTCTTTAGCCTGTTTACCAATAGACGACGACTAAAAAAATATGTTACGGCTATATTTATCGGGCTGCCTACCTGGTATGTAATTGGCATATTGATTACTTTTTCCAAAGAGTTTGGCGAAAAGATGAACCTGCAGGGCGAAATAGACCCGGGTAAGGCCGTGATGTTTGCCTATGCTGCCATTTCCATTGGAGATGTGGCCGTTGGTTTTATCAGCCAATGGATGAAAAGCAGGAAAAAAGCCGTGTACCTCTTTTACGGGATTACGATCGTGGCCATTGCCTGGTTTTTTAACCTGCATGGCCAAAGTGTGAACATGCTGTATGCGGCTGCAGCCTTGCTCGGTTTTGGCACGGGGTTCTGGGCTGTTTTTGTGACCATGGCCGCTGAACAATTTGGCACCAATATAAGAGCAACGGTGGCCACCACGGTGCCAAATATGATCAGGGGCTCCCTGACCCTGGTTTCGGTGTTGTTTGTTGCCATGCAGCCATCGCAGGGCTATTTAAAAAGTGGGTGGATAACCGGAATTGTGGTCATGATCATAGGCGTGATTTCATTGTTGCTAACCGAAGAAACCTATGGCAAGGATTTAAATTATATTGAAGATCTCAATTAATAACTCACCGTTTGTTTCAATTGCTCATTACTTGTTTGCCAGGCAAATATGCGAACGGGGCGCCACCAGCCACAAACCGTGAACCGATAACCAGCATATGAAGTTTTTAATCATCCGTTTTTCGTCTATCGGTGATATCGTACTCACCACGCCGGTACTGCGTTGCCTTAAAAAGCAGGTGCTAACGGCGGAGCTGCACTATCTTACAAAACGTTCATTTGCCAGGATATTTGAAGCCAATCCTTATATCAGCAAAATGCATTACTTAGATGATAACCTGGATGAGCTGATGAACCGCTTACGGGAAGAGGATTTTGATTATGTAATTGATCTTCACCACAACCTGCGCACGGCCGCCGTTAAAAGGGCCTTGCAAAAAAAATCATTTTCATTTAATAAACTGAATCTCCGCAAATGGCTGCTCACGGCATTTAAGATCAATAAAATTCCAGAAGCGCATATTGTAGATCGTTATATGGAAACGGTGGCGTCTTTTGGCGTACAAAACGATGGGGCGGGTCTGGACTATTTTATCCCAGCGGCGGATGCCGTAAAAGAATCAGATATACCTACTTCTCACCTGGCGGGCTATATCGGGCTGGCGATTGGTGCTGCCCACTTTACAAAAAAATACCCCCTGCACAAACTGGAAGCATTTTGCAGGATGGTGAACCACCCGGTCATCATCCTGGGCGGCACGGAAGACGCGGTTGCAGGCGCTCAGTTATCGGCCATTGACCCATTTAAGATTTACAATGCGTGTGGTAAGTTTAACCTCAACGAGTCTGCAGACCTGGTGAGAAGGGCAAAACTGATGATCACCAACGACACCGGTCTCATGCATATTGCCGCAGCTTTTAAAAAACCGGTGATTTCTTTATGGGGCAATACGGTGCCGGCCTTTGGCATGTATCCGTATTATGGCCAGACCTTTCTTGCACAACGTTCTTCTCGGCCCTATGATATACTGGAAACAAACCATCTTTCCTGCCGGCCCTGCTCCAAAATTGGATACAATAAATGCCCGAAAGGCCATTTCAAATGTATGGAACTGATAACGGTTGAAGAAGTGCTGGAAAAGACAATGGCTAGGCTATAACAGGCGGGAGCCCGACACGATCCGTTAAAATCGTTTGTACGGGAGTACTAACCGAATAACATCTTCATAAATCAACGTGAAAAAAGAAGGCGTTTATTTTATATGCATACCGGTCCAGGCGCATTCTTTGTCGAACAGGTTAAACCCCGTAAGTGAATCATAACAAAGAAAATTACCCGTCCATTCTGCCGAAAGATTAAACTGGTTATAAGTTCCTTTGGCCGTTTTTACGTAGAAAAACGTCCAGTTCGATTCTTTGTCGAATTGGATCAGGATATCCTGGCTGTACTTGGTAATATAGCCTATCAGGTTATTCGTGAGGTCGAACAGATACAAGCCGCGCCAATTGTCAAATTTGGGCGACATATAAATGGAAAACATGGGGTTCATAGATTCGTTTTCCAGTGGGTTTACCTGCCTGTTTGTTTTGGGGTTGATGCCGGGTACTTTTTCAGGATTGATCAGGCCGTTTTTATACGGGTTTATATTCCAGTTCAGTTTGGGATTAATGGAACTATTATGACCCGGGTGAATGATGTTATTCTGGGCAGGGCTCAGGTTCAGGTCAAGGGCCGGGTTGTGTTTTTCGTCGAAGAACTGGGCCCTGGAAATAAAAAAACATAATAATAGCACGGTTGAAATAGTAGAAATCTTTCCCATAATGTGGTTTAAAAGTCAGGAATCTAAGGCGGGGCTAATCAACAGGCTGGAAAGAATTTCATGGAATACAGTGGAAACCTTGAGGTTAGGATAGCAATGCTGACAAAAATAGAAATTGAATTTTATATTAGGAAGCATAATTCGTTTTTTATTTAAGCCTGGGTACAAAACATCCCCGTAAAAGTTGTTATTTGCCCGTTCCCGGCTACGTATATTGTTTATTACCAGTAGAAAGCGTTGGGGCGGGGGATAAAAAAAGCACCCCTGCGGGGCTTACCGGCAGGGGTGTTTTTTTGCGAAGTATGTTTGTTATAAGGTCTTTAATACATCGTTCATGGCCCTTACAGCCGCCGCACTTTTATTAAATTCGGCCTGTTCGGCGTCATTCAAGCCAAAATCAAGTATTTTTTCCCAGCCGTTTTTCCCAATGGTTACCGGTACACCCAGGCAGATATCTTTCTGGCCGTATTCACCATCCAGCGACACACAGCAGGTAAACAATTTCTTTTCGTCGCGTACAATGCTTTCTACCAGCGCAGCACCGGCAGCACCGGGTGCATACCAGGCGGAAGTACCGATGAGTTTGGTTAAGGTAGCGCCCCCAACCATGGTATTGGCCACCACCTGTTTTTGTTGTTCTTCTGTCAGGAGTTTTGTTACGGGAACGCTGTTCCAGGTGGCCATTCGTATCAGGGGAATCATGGTGGTATCGCCATGCCCGCCTACCACAACAGCATTAAGATCACCGGGGCTGCAACTAAGTTGCTGGCTCAACTGGTACCTGAACCGGGCGCTGTCTAATGCGCCGCCCATGCCAATGATGCGGTTCTTAGCCATACCAGAAGTGGTAAGGGTCAGATAAGTCATGGTATCCATTGGATTGCTGATAACAATAATAATGGTATCGGGTGAATAAGAGAGGATGTTTTCAGTCACGCTTTTCACGATGCCGGCGTTGGTGCCAATCAGTTCTTCACGTGTCATACCGGGTTTACGGGGCAGACCCGAGGTAATGATCACCACATCGCTGCCGGCAGTTTTGCTATAATCGTTTGTACTGCCGGTAATACGCGTATCAAAGCCAAGCAGGGCAGCCGTTTGCATCATATCCTGCGCTTTGCCTTCCGCAACGCCTTCCTTAATGTCTAACAAAACCAGTTCCTGTACCAGTTCCTTACGGGCAATATTATCGGCGCAGGTAGCGCCCACGGCGCCGGCACCTACAACAGTCACTTTCATGTAAAAGATTTTATGAGTAAGAAAATATTTGCGGGGCAAAGGTAGGCCTGAAGGGGCAAATACAAAGGCCTGAAAGAAAGAATTTTTGATAATGGGTTGGTTATCATGGAGCCTTAATGAGGGCGGCGGTTCTCATCAAATTTTATCAATATTTGATCCCCGGGTTGGTGTTCTCACCATCCATCACTAACCAATACAGAATGTCTTAATTAAACATAACTATTTTGTAACCGGTCTGTGAATCATTGGGCGACATTGTTGCGACGCTCCGTTCAGCAGTTGAACCATTATTGGGCAGGTTGCCCGGGGTCAGTATTTCACTGGCCATCCTTCATCTCCCCTGGCCGGTCTCCACACCATCCGTCACCAACCAAATTACGGCAGTTTATAAGTTTCTTGGATTTTTCCATCCCATGATCAGCCGCTCAAAGCTGCCTTCCACCCTGTTCTTACGGGTTGTATCCTGTTTCGCGCTCACAACCCATTCCACATATTCCTTCCGGTTGGTGAACGACAGCCCCGCAAAGAAATCAGCCGCCGGTTTATTTTTTTTCAGCACCAGCGCAAGATCATCCGGCAGTCGAACGGTTTAGGTGGCGGCATCAATATAGCTGAGAATGGGGCGTTCCGCCTGTTTTGCCGGTTTGGTTTTGGCAACTGTTTTTAACCGGCAGGCAAAAGCAGACCAGATCTCATCAAAAGAAATCAGGCTTAGCCAGTCAAGTGTATTGCTGTGTACCTGCAGGGTATCCCATCCTTTGTCGCGACTAAGATCCGATTGCATACCCGAACTGCCTTTGGGAAAATAGATCCAGCAGGTAATACCCGGTT
>JBDTVE010000018.1:0-1702 GCA_040007355.1 Bacteroidota bacterium
TGAAATGAAGCAATCCGTGGATGGAATAAAAAGAATATGCATAAAATGGTGCAGGATTGAATATTGGCTGATTACCTGATTAAACAGGGACAGTCGTATTTTGCTAGCACAGATTGCTTCGCTGCGCTTCGCAATGACGATCGCTTCGTAGTTGCAAATGACAATCCTCATTATTGGAATGAGCGGTTTTGAAAAGGGTATCCGGCATCCCGTTGATGAAATTGTGAACGCATCAAAATAGTGTAGTGAGAGCGGGAGAGTGATTGCTGAAGAGGGTGAGCCGCCCGAAGAAAGGGCGACCCACCCGATCATCGTCATTGCAAATGAAATGAAGCAATCCGTGGATGGAATAAAAAGAATATGCATAAAATGGTGCAGGTCGGATAAGAGCTGCCTACCTGATTAAGCAGGCCAATTGTTGCCAGTGGAACAATCAGGCATATCACTTTTTTATACATACAGCGTTTTTTTGTTTGATGCGGGTGACACGCAACTGGCGCCTGGAAATAAAAGCCCATAGCCGAAATAAAGTGAAAAGCGATCCTATTAATAAGAATTTAATTGCCCGGTGGCCAGTAATTCCAACCGGGCATCGCTTTACATAGCAGCCTCCGCGGGCAATTTACACCTTACACCGAAAGCCGGTGCAGGTTTATCCGATAACGTTGTAGTACAGATTTCCGGAAAATGCCAAAACCCGGAACCAACTTGTTATACGATTCCAAATTTTTGTTGGCCGGCCCCTCCCCTTTCAGGAAATAGCGGAAGCTACATCGTCTGCAAACGAATACGATAAAACATCCAAGCCGTTGCCAGGAACGCCAGCTATTCATATCAGCGGTTCCCGGGCTACGTGCTTTTTCCCTATGTTTGCAAAAAATTTTAAGGAATGGATTTACAGTCATTGGTGCTACAGGCATGGGAAAACCGCGGGCTGCTGAAAGAAGACAAATACAGCGATGCCGTTAAGGCCGTTATTGAAGAAGTTGACAAGGGCCGCCTGCGCACAGCCGCCCCTTGCGAAGGAGGCTGGCAGGTAAACGAATGGGTAAAGCAGGCCATATTATTGTATTTTGGCATACAGCCTATGCAGACCTGGAATCTGGAACCGTTTGAATTCTATGATAAAATGCCGCTGAAAAAAGGCTACGCGGCGCTAGGCGTGCGGGCGGTACCACATGCGGTAGCCCGTTATGGCGCCTACATCGCAAAAAATGTGGTGCTGATGCCCAGTTATGTAAACATTGGCGCTTATGTAGGCGAGGGCAGTATGGTGGATACCTGGGCCACCGTGGGCAGCTGTGCACAAATTGGCAAGGGCGTTCACCTGAGCGGCGGCGTGGGCATTGGCGGTGTGCTGGAACCTTTACAAGCCAGCCCGGTAATTATTGAAGATGGCTGTTTTGTGGGTAGTCGTTGTATTGTGGTGGAAGGCGTGCTGGTGGAAAAAGAAGCGGTGCTTGGCGCCAACGTAGTGCTGACCAAATCAACCAAAATAATTGATGTCAGCGGCAGTGAACCAGTTGAATACAAGAGCCGCGTACCGGCCAGAAGCGTGGTGATACCGGGCACCTATAATAAAAAATTTGCGGCGGGCGAATATGGTGTTAGCTGCGCATTGATAATTGGCCAGCGCAAACCCAGTACCGATTTAAAGACAAGTCTCAATGATGCGCTGCGCGATTTTAATGTGGCGGTGTAG
>JBDTVE010000019.1:0-2425 GCA_040007355.1 Bacteroidota bacterium
GGGCTGCCGTCTGAAAGCAAGCAATACGGAACAACACACGATGTCTCTTTTGGCACCGGTTGTAACCTGAAAGACCTGGTACCCTGCATACAAACTTTCTGGCGCGAAACAGTTGCCCATATTCATATCGATGTCTGGCGCCAGTTTAACTGTGTAGATCAATACGCAGTCGTTGTATTGGAAAAATCCAATACAACGAGACAAGCAACGGAAAAATGCATTGCTTTCTTAACCTGGGCGGCTATAAAGAAAATGAATTTGAAGCATTTCATTACAGGATGCTGGTGCTGAAAAAAAGACATGGATGCTGCAGTTTACCAGGCAAAAAAACGGCTGTTACCGGCAACCCGGTTTGCAGGATGACGCCGATTCCTACCATGTAAAAGTCCATAGATGATAAATACGGGCTTGATGTGGATGATATTTCCTCCATCCATGATATATTGCCCACCTGTCTGAAAGAAAAATATACCCCGCAGCCAACACACCAGGAAGTTCGCACGCCCGATGAAATTCAGCTGGGCTTTTACAGCTTAAAGATATCTGATTACAGAATAATTTTATCTTATATGGTAAACACGGCTGCCCTTTCCATCCTGGTTATTACTCACGGGGAGAGCTAGGTCTCCGGTATTTTTTCGCAGGTGGTTTGCAGTTGTAGCGGGTGTAAGGCTGTTCTCAGGTTCAGGTAGTTATTTAGTTGTCAGCGCACCAAATAAAACCCCCGCGTGAGCGGGGGCTTCTTTGTGATTTTCCGGTACCTTTAATCTTTTACTGATACAAGTAACAGGGGGGCATTTTTTCTTTGATTACTCTTCCAAAATTTACTCCCCATGGAAAATCGTATACTTTAATTAAGAATAATAACCATGCCAGTTTCTTATGCTGGTATTGATAAAATGACGATGACTGGATTTCCACAAAAATAGCTATCAGCGTAATAATTTACCCAGCGCTGGGTAAATTATTGCAGGACCACAGACATCGGTTGCGGGATTTTTCCACAATGCCACGGTGTTTATTTGATTGCAGGATTAAGCTACCTGTTTTGCTTTGCGTGTGGAATACTTTAAGGAACTATTCCCCGTCCGAGATCTTTTCTTCCAGCGAAGCCCGCTTGCGTTTTAGCCGGAAGGGCTTGTAGGCCCGTTCTTCTTCGCCTAGCAGCAGGCCCCAGGGCCGGAGCGCTTCCACCCGGTCGAAAATTATTTTTAATACAGCGATAACCGGTATTGACAGGAACATACCCGCAATGCCCCATACCATTTCACCTACAATAATGCCCAGCAGGGTGATCATGGCATTTATCCTTACCTTGGAACCAACGATAACAGGCAGCAGGATATTCACATCAATCAAATGTGTGCCGAACAATACCGCCACAATCCAGATCACTTTGGTAGCCGCCGCGGTGGTGGCAAAAGTGATCAGGGCGCTGATAATCAAAGCGGACAGGATGCCGATATAGGGAATGATATTCAACAAACCGGTAATAAGCCCCAGCAACACCGCGTATTTGATTCCCAGTATAGAAAGCACTACCGAAACCAGGGTGGAGACAATGGCCATTTCAATGAGTAAACCCGTAATGTATTTCCGTATAATAAACTGTACTTCTTGTATGATCTCTTTTACCAGTTTATTATTTTCTTCCAGGAAGACACGCATCAGGAATTTAATGATCAGACTGCGATAGAGCAAAAAGAAAAAACTATAGAACAAGGTAAAACTAAAAAAGAGCAAAACAGTCGAGACCGAGTACAAGGTAGCCCCGGCCATCACGGTGCCGGAATCAACAATTTTAGAGGTGGCTTTGTGAACATAGCTTACTTGTTTGTCAACATCTATATGAAATTGTTGTGAGACCCAGCTTTGCAGTTCGTTGCCTGCGCTGGCCAGTTCTTCTTTAAATACGGGCCAGTCGCCCACCAGGCGGGCTATCTGGGTTCCCAGCAGGTAGAGTATGGCACCCAGGCAAACCACCATGATAAGTACCGATGTCAACGCCGCCATATTTCGCCTAAAGTGGAATTTGCGCTCCAGGAAATTGGCCAGGGGTAAGAGCAGGATGGAAAACAGGCAGGCAAAGATGATCGGCGAGAGTATCCTTTTCCCCTCAATGACCAGGAATCCCAGGGCAATCAGGCTGAACAATGTACAAGCCAGCTTTATGTAAAACGGCCGGCCGGCTAGTTTAAGCTTCATATAATTGGTTATGGCAAAATTATGCCGGAAATGAAGTCGTTCTCTGAAGACCGTTCGATTACCCGCCGCGGTGGCCCGATGTTAACCGCTGGGTTGTCAGTCGCTAATTACCGATTTTTGTTTTGCCTGGCTCGTTGTTTTTTCGTTATTTTGCGCCCCGTACAGGGCCCGGTAGCTCAGTTGAATAGAGCAACTGCCTTCTAAGCAGTAGGTCATTGGT
>JBDTVE010000020.1:0-8514 GCA_040007355.1 Bacteroidota bacterium
GGCGGGTGAATACCTCGATGAAAGGCTGAGGGAGATTGGCTTAAAGAAATAAAAAAACCGCATTAATTTTTAGGGACGAATTTGCCTTTTAATAAGGATTAAAATGAGTAAGCGGACGGAATTAATTGAGCATTACGAGAAGATCTTGGGTGCTACAAATGAATAGAAGAACCAGAAGACATTGATTTTTTTGTTGACCCAACCTCCATTGCTGGAAGATGATCAAAAGAGAACTAGTGAAGTGATTGCATAATATAAACCAACTGTACGAAAGACGAAATATAAAACAGGGGCTTCCAAATCTCATTCGTAAAAATCAATCAAGAGAAAAGCATGGGCTTAATTAGTTTTTTGTGGTTCTGGCGCCACATGCCGCTAACTATACCTGCTTAATGTTTGCTCATAGTCAATCGCTTATTATTAAATCTGAGCCGGTTTAACGATCCAGATTTTCTCAAAATACTTTTTACCATTCATCCATTTCTACAACCGCTTATACAATCCCTCCAAAATTTTATTTTACGCAAATCACGGTCAAACGTCTTACAGTAGTGGGTTTCATTCAAAGCCGGTTATCATTTTATGAAGATTACCTTCCTTTCAATGGTACTTTGTGTTACATAGTACTAGATTAATACCTATGTTTGTATCGTCAAGGATAAAAAGACCGCCGGGGCAGGCAGCAAACGGAGCATAACAAACCTTATCAACCTTATCCTGGCTCCTTGCCCCGGTATTAAATAAAACGCAATATGAATATAGAAAACACACAAAGCCAGATGCGGAAGGGTATACTGGAATTCTGTATCCTTTCCATTATCCGCCGTGGCGAATCCTATCCCAGTGATATCGTGGAAGAAATGAAAGGGGCCAACCTGAATATTTTTGAGGGCACTTTATACCCCCTTCTAACCCGACTGAAAAATGCCGATATGCTTACTTACCGCTGGGTGGAAAGCAATTCCGGGCCGCCCCGTAAGTATTTTTCGCTCACGGAAAAAGGCCTGGCCTTTTACAGCGAACTGGAAGCTACCTGGAAAGAACTGGCCAACGCGGTAAATGCTCTGGCCAAAAAAACGGAAAGCATGCCGGATACAACCAACCAAAACCCATCCTTCTAACTTCAACTCAAAACAACAGTACAATGAAAAAAATTATCAATATAAATTTCCAGGGGCGCGTAATACCAATTGAAGAATCGGCATACGAGACCCTGAAGCAGTATGTAGACAGCCTGCGAATGTACTTTGCCAATGAAGAGGGCCGCGATGAGATCATTAATGATATTGAAAGCCGGATTGCCGAACTTTTTTCTGAACGATTAAAACGTGGCACCGCCTGTATTGCGGATGAAGACATCAACGCCGTCATAAGCAGTATTGGCCGGCCCCAGGATTTTGATGATCAAACCGGGGACAGTTCCGCCAGCACCGGCGCCTTCCAGGAAAAGCAGCCGGCAAATCAAAGTTATTCCTCCGGCAGCTATACCAGCAATGTGAGCCGCGGCCGACTATACCGCAATGCCGACGACAAAATCATTGGTGGGGTTTGTAGCGGCCTTGCCAATTACCTGGGCATTGACCCGGTAATTATGCGGGTATTATTCGTGATCCTGTTTGGCGCACTGTTCTGGGTATATATATTATTGTGGATAATCGTGCCCTCGCAGTCTTTACAAACCAATATTACAAAACGCCTGTATCGTAATGCAGACGACCGGGTTCTGGCTGGTGTTTGTGGTGGTCTTTCTTCTTATTTTAATATAGACAACTGGATACCCCGTTTGGTTTTTTCCCTGCCGCTGATCATCGGTCTTATCTCTGCCACCATGAATGCTGTCTGGTGGAACTGGGATTTCGGTTCTGCACCGCGCATTATCACGGGCTCGCTGGGCAGCACCCTGGTGATTACCTATATTATATTGTGGATTGCCGTACCCTTTGCTTCCACCGCTTCTGAAAAACTTGAAATGAGGGGAGAAAGAGTAGACCTTAATTCTATCCGTGATACGGTAAAAGAAGACCTGGAAAACTTTAAAACAAAGGCGGAGAAATGGGGACAGGAAGTAAAACAAACCGCACACGATCTTGGAAACCGGGCCAGCAGTTTTGGTCAGACCGCCGGCACCCATGCAAGAGGGTTTGCAGCAGAGGCGGCGCCACTGGCAAGAAGGGCCGGTAGCGGCATCGGCCATGTAATTGGCGTATTGTTCAAGGCTTTCTTTCTTTTTATCGCCGGCATTATTGCTATTTCACTTTTCGCCGTTCTGATTGCGCTAATATTTGGCGGCATGGCAGCCTTCCCGTTGAAAAATTTTGTAATGGAAAGCACTGCACAGAACGTTCTGGCCTGGGCTACGTTGATCTTTTTCCTGGGTGTTCCGCTGGTAGGCTTAATTACCTGGCTGATTCGGCGTATCATGGGCGTACGCTCCAGGAACAATTATCTTGGCTATACTTTTGGCGGTCTCTGGGTGCTGGGCTGGTTCTGTGTTGTTTTTCTTGTTGGCTCCTTTGCCAATAACTTCAAGGTGAGTATGCCCGTGGAAGACCGGATCAGTATTGCGGAACCCATCAACGGTAAGTTATATGTAGATGTAAGCCGTTCCAACCTGGAATATTATCATGGCGATTGGTTTGGTTTCCGGTTTAACGACGAAATACCCGTTTACGGCGCCAATATGGATACGTTGATGCTGAATACCATAAGGGTTAAAATTGTAAAAAGCAAAGACAGCAGTTTTCACCTCAACAGGGTAAGAATCAGCCAGGGCAAGACCCGCGAAAAGGCAACCAAAACCGCTGAGAACATTCGCTTTAATATAGACCAACAGGATAGCCTGCTGTATCTTCCCGAAGGCTTCGCGGTAAGCAGCACGGACAAATTCAGAAACCAGAAAGTGCTGATCATTGTGGAAGTGCCGATAGGAAAAAAGATACTGATGAAGGATGCCCTGAACCGTTATTCCTGGTTTGACATCAATGTAAATAACCGACGTGGCTGGAATGTGGATTACAATGATTATTCCGATGAGAGTTATCGCTGGGATACCAATAAAGAATATATCATGACACCGGATGGACTGAAAAAGGTAGCGGACTTGGATCCCGTTGAATTAAAAAATGGCCGGTATAAGATAATTGTCGACGAAGAAGACGAAAGGAATCACAAAAGAGACGATTTTGAAGACAAAAAAAATAGGCTGCATTATCGGTATAAGCAACTGGATGATTCCATCCGTGAAAAAGTAAAGGATAAGATGCGTGAAGAATTAAAGATCAAAGACAGTATCGACCGGGAAAAGAAATTAAAAGAAGTTATCAAGTCCAGCGCGGTCAATAAAGGGGACGGTAACAACGTGGTAGAGGAATCGGTAACAGGCCAGCGCATCCTGTCGCCCATGATGATTTTTAGTGAAATCTGAACCCGGGTTTGACAACATGCCTAAAAAGACGAACCAAATGAATTGACAGCATTTTTTGATAACCTGCATGCCGCTGACCCAACCCATCGGTTGGCAAGCGGGGTTGAAGTTGGAAACAGCCCCTCCTTTTTTAATGAGGGGCTTTATATTTCCCGGCCATTTTCAATATCCAGAATTTTTAAAAGCTCTGCCAGGCAATCTTTACTTTTGCTGCCACTTGTATAACAATTCACGCAGTATGAAAAACACTCCTTTTACTCAAAAACACATTGCGCTCAGGGCTAAGATGGCTGAATTTGCGGGCTATAATATGCCCATCAGCTACACCGGTATCAACGAAGAGCATGCGGCTGTTCGCAACAATGCCGGCATTTTTGATGTAAGTCATATGGGCGAATTTATCCTGAAAGGCGAACAGGCCCTGGATCTTATACAGCGTGTTACCAGCAATGATGCCGCAAAACTAACAGCCGGCAAGGCTCAATATAGTTGCCTGCCCAATGAGACCGGGGGCATAACGGATGATGTATTGGTGTACTGCATAGATGAGAACAAGGTGTATATGATAGTGGTAAATGCGTCCAATATTGAAAAAGACTGGGACTGGATCAGCCGGTACAATACAAAGGGGGTGGAAATGCACAATGTCTCAGATAAAACCTGTCTGCTGGCCATACAAGGTCCCAACGCAACAAAACTGCTGCAACCGCTGACCGAAATAGACATATTGAACCTCAAATATTACACTTTTGCAAAGGGCTTTTTTGCGGGCGTGGCCAATGTACTGGTAAGTGCAACCGGTTATACAGGAGCCGGGGGCATCGAAATTTATTTTGAAGACAAAGACGATAACGCAGAAAAAATCTGGAATTCCATATTTGAAGTGGGCGACCCCGGCGGTCTTAAACCGATTGGCCTGGGGGCAAGGGATACCCTGCGGCTGGAAATGGGCTATTGTTTATATGGAAACGATATTGACGATACCACATCTCCCCTGGAGGCAGGGCTGGGCTGGATTACCAGGTTCAACAAGGAATTTACTGCAAAATCAATACTGGAATCCCAGAAAACGAGCGGCACGGAGCGCAAACTGGTTGGTTTTGAAATGCTTGAAAAAGGTATTCCCCGCCACGGGTACGAGATAAAGGATTTTAGCGGCATGACCATCGGGTATGTTAGTTCCGGTACCCAGTCGCCCAGCCTGGGCAAGGGTATAGGAATGGGTTATGTAAGAACGGTATTCTCCCATCTCGACGCCAAAATATACATTAAAATAAGAGACCGGTTACTGCAGGCCAAAGTGGTAAAATTTCCCTTTAGCTGATATAATATGGAAAGGTTTTTGCGTTAAAGAAGGGCAAATCCAATATTTATGCTGAAAGCCATGCCTACCATCCACCTGACTACTTTTATAGCAGCACCCGTTGAGCGGGTTTTTGACCTCAGCAGAAGTATAGACGTTCACAAAAAATCGATGGCGCATACCAATGGGCAGGCGGTTGCCGGTACTACCTCGGGTCTTATCCTGGAGAACGAAACGGTTACCTGGAAAGCAAAACACCTGGGCAAAATAAGGGTAATGAAGATAAAAATCAGCAGCATGCTGGCGCCACAGTCTTTCACCAATGAAATGGTAAATGGCGATTTTAAACAAATGAAACACGAACACCATTTCAAACCCATACAAAATGGCACCCTGATGATTGACCTGTTTTCCTTTGAAAGCCCGTACGGGGCTGCGGGAAAAATATTCAATTATATATTCCTGCAACGTTATCTCCGGAAACTGCTGGAACACCGCAACCAGGCAATCAAAGATTTTGCCGAAAGTGATAAATGGAAATTCTTACTGAATAAATAAAGAACCGCGGCGGTTGTTCTTTCATAAAATGCAGTCCATGCATTACAATGCCGGTCCCTATTTATGGTATGGTTTCCGGTCGCTCTTCCGGATCCATTTTTATCCTGTTAAATATTAATGCCAACCTTATGCCGCTTCGGGGGGTTGGGGTTATATTTGCCGTTTTAGAATCAATTATGCACAAGAGTAAACCATCTTTATATACGTCGTTTTCGCCGGCGCTTCTACATTTGTATAATCTAAGCGATGCCGTTGTTGTTATCATAGATGTATTGCGGGCCACATCCACCATTGCTACCGCGTTGTACAATGGCGCCAAAGCCGTAATCCCGGTAGACAGCGTAAGCGAATGCATCGAAATAAGCAAACAGGTACAGGGAATCAGCGCCGGTGAAAGGGATGGTAAAATTGCGGAAGGACTTCAATATGGCAATTCTCCTTTTGATTATCCAAGGGATTTTGTAAATGAAAAGATCCTGGTATTAACAACAACCAACGGTACGCGGCTCCTGCATATGGCGCTTGGCCGCGGGGCCCGGCAAATTATTACCGGGTCATTTCCCAACCTGGATGCAGTTTGTGATTATCTGCTTAGCCAAAACCTGCCGGTGGTGCTTGCCTGCGCCGCCTGGAAAGACCGGGTTAACCTGGAAGATATGTTATTTGCCGGGGCCGTTGTGAACAGGGTAAAACGGCATTTTGATACCAACTGCGATTCCTCCGAGGTTGCCGCCACGATTTATAAAAAGGCAAAAAAAGATTTGGTTGGCTTTATGAAAAACAAACATGCTTCCCATTTTAACCGGCTGAGCAATTATGGTCTTCAAAAAGATATCCGCTATTGCCTCGATCCCAATACAGCACCGGTGCTTCCTTTTTATAAAGATGGCAGGTTGATCTTGCAGGCATAAGACCTCCGGAGATACGGTTATACGCTCACTCACAATTAATCCACCTTCTGTAAAAACGGGTTGGCTATTGATTAAAAATCTGTAGTTTCGTCACAAATCAAAGCTCTGTATGAAGTTCATCGTTTCTTCTTCGGCATTACTAAAACACTTACAGCAGATTAGCGGGGTATTAAACACCAATACCGTATTGCCCATCCTGGAGGATTTCTTGTTTGAAATAGAAAAGAACAAATTAACCATTGTGGCCACGGACCTGGAAACAGTAATGCGCATACACCTTGATATAGAGGCAAAAGAAAGCGGTAAAGTTTGTATACCCGGTAAGATCTTACTGGATTCGCTGAAAAGCATTTCCGACCAACCGCTTACATTTAATATCGATAAAAACTTTGCCGTAGAACTGACCAGCGACAATGGCAAGTATAAGGTAATGGGTGAAAATCCTGATAATTTCCCCAAAGAACCCGCGGCAGATGATACCACGTCTTTTACCATGACCTCCAACGCACTGGTAACTGGCATCAACAAAACACTGTTTGCGGTGAGCAATGATGATTTGCGGCCGGCCATGACCGGGGTTTTCTTTGAGCTGGATGAAAAATACATTCAATTTGTAGCCACCGATGCACACCGGCTGGTGCGTTATAAAAGAACTGATACCAGCTGCCCCCGTGCCGATTCTTTTATCGTTCCAAAAAAACCTTTGAACCTGCTAAAGAGCCTGCTGCCGTTTAACGAAGACGAGATTACGATAAGCTATAACAGCAATCACTTGTTTGTAAAACACGGCAATAGCCAGATGAGCTGCCGTTTAATAGATGCCCGCTTCCCCGACTATAAGGTGGTGATACCCGTAGATAACCCCTATAAACTGGTGGTTAATAAAAGCGATTTCCAGGGTGCGTTGCGCCGCGTGGTGGTGTTCAGTAACAAAAGTACCAACCAGGTGGTGCTGAATATACAGGGCAGCGAATTGCAACTGGCCGCGCAGGATGTTGATTTTAGTTTCGAGGGAAATGAAAGAATGAAATGTCAGTACGACGGGGAGGATCTGAGCATTGCCTTTAATGCCAAATTCCTGATTGAAATGTTGAGCGGAGCTGATAGCGACGAAGTAAGAATGGAACTTTCAACCCCCACCAAGGCCGGTATTATAAAACCAACCGAGGTAGTTGAGGGGGAAGATTTACTGATGCTGGTAATGCCGCTGATGCTTAATAATTAAACAACCTATTAATGATAGTAACCCTGCCTAGCGGCGGGGTTTTTTATTGGGTGGGCGCCGGTTTTCCATGCTGTTCTTGCTGTGGTATCGTTGTATTGAAAATGGATTCCCGCCTACTCAGTTTTTATGTCTTACCACCAGGTACCAGTTATTGTTTAGTGGCAGGTACCCGTATTCATAACAGAAGTAATAAATGTTACCTTTTTTATTAGTATAGGTATGGGTGATATACTTAAACTGGAACCCCCGGTGAAGCAGTTTGTCCCGGGTTGTTTTCATCATTTCATCACCCACCGCAAGGCAATCTTCCAGAATACGCCTGTTCTTGCGGAGCGTATTGTTTATGTTACGAACATAATTATTGCTGTCCGATTTCAGGTCATTGTTGTAGCCGTTGCGACAATAATCGTCACAAAATTTTTTATCGGACCGGCCTTTCACAGGCTTGCCGCAGGCCAAACAGGTTTTGGCCACCGTTTGCTGGGTCATTGAATGGATAAGGTTTGTATCGAAAAGATACAAAAAGTTTTCTGGGTATAAGCGTTTACAAACGCTTATATACGGACACAAACGAATAAAAACCGGCTATCCCCTTTGCCCGATCGCATCTTTGTTCGGTCAACCAATGGCGCCATTGATTGATTGAGATAACAAATTCATAAACCGCCTTTCTTTATGTCGGGCCCCGGTGGGTGCAGACAGGGCAAGGCAAAAATCTACAACTATGTATGCATTAAAAAACAAGGTTCAGCTGATTGGCCATTTAGGAAACCAGCCGGATGTGCGCACAACAGAATCCGGTAAAAAATGGGCCCGTTTCAGTGTGGCCACCAATGAGATTTACCGCACGCCAAAGGGCGAAAAAGTGACCGAAACACAATGGCATAACCTGGTAGCCTGGGGTAAGGTTGCCGAGATTGCAGAGAAGTTTCTAAAAAAAGGAAGTGAAATTGTGCTTGAGGGCAAGTTGATCAGTCGCAGTTATATTGACAAAGAAGGCGTTAAAAAATATATTACCGAGGTCTTGGTTAACGAGGTCTTGTTATTGGGCGAAAAACCGGCTGCCAGTTCATAGCCCGGGTTCCATATTGCC
>JBDTVE010000021.1:0-9074 GCA_040007355.1 Bacteroidota bacterium
AGGGGGAAACTTTTAACTTTACCTGAATTAGTAAAAAATATTCTGCATGCCGGATTATAATCAGGTCAGGGAGTTGTGTAAAAAGAGCAGTAAGATTTCAACCGGTGTAATAGATGAGTTCATAATATACTATGCTGCCAAACGTGATAAGCTTGACGAGGAATTTGATGCGAAGATTTCCCGTTTCAAAAAAGCAGTAAAAGAGATGCCGTCCAACTGGACCGGGATGGTCAAAGCGCAATACATCGGACACCGGATTTTTAAACAGCAGGGTTTAGTAGCCAGGTACCTGAATCAAGCGGCCATTAAAGACCTTGATGCCGAAGAACAAAATTTCCTGCGGCAAATGGCTGTGCGTCCCTGGCGGTTTAGTTTCAGTGAAATCAAAGCAAACCCCGCCAATGACTTTTATGAAATGGAAGATGTTTTCACCGGGGAGACTTATCTTTTGTATTCCCCCTCCCTAAGCCAGACTTTACTAGAGCGGCCGGTTTTGCTTTGGTTCAATCTTGTCGGGTTCAATGGTGATTGCTGGCAAACCTATGGCCCTGTAACCGGCTTTCAATGTTTCGATGGCGATGATATTTTTTTTTATGCAACTGAATTGAATGGTTCAATAGATTCAGAATCCGACCTATTGAAAGATCTGGAGGATAATCCTGTCCCTTATATGATGCTGACGACAGGATCTGTTTATCCACTTGTTCACAATAAGGGATTCCAACTATTGCATGTGGTTGGTGAAAGTGACTGCAGGACTTTTGACATCCAAACATTGAAGAAAAAATTCAGAATAACCTACGCGAAAGCTGTATTTAGAATACATGACCGTACCTGGAGCGAGTTTCCGCATTTTTCCGAGGCTTTCTATGACGAAGAGCGCGAAATCATACTTTTGTCTGCCCTTACAGTCCGGGGTTACCTGAAGATGGTAAAAAAGCTAAATGTGCATGCCTGTAATCTGCCCGTTGAACCCGATATTCGTTTACATCTGCCCATGCTGAATGTCATAAAGCAACTGCTTAAAAAGGAGCCGCAGATCAATCCATACGGCCATTTGTTTGAAACCAAGTCTTCACCTGAAAATGAGGAGACAATGGAGAAGCTCAACGAGTTTCTATTGCGTGCGTTACCATATGTCAACGCCGGAAAAGAACCCGATACAGATGCACTGGCAAAAGAAACAGGCATTGATCCCGGGACAGCCAGGGATCTGCTTCAGCAGTCAATGAACCGAATAAAGGAGTTACGAAGATAAGGACGGGTAAATCTATTGCAAACCATTCCGGCGGCTTTGAAGAAATACGAACCTGCAACAACGACCTTCATTGCAACCACGAAGCAAGCGTCGTTGCAAAATGCGGCGAAGCAACCTGTGCTGGCTATATAATGTGCCCCTGCTAATCAGCCGAAGTTCTATCTGCGTTTATTTTATTCCTCTCTCCGTTACAATGGATTTCAACGAAATAATGATGGGCCAGACACCAGGGCAATGATTAAGCATTCTTGCGTCGCACAATTGTACCATTGTTTCTTTGTGCATCAGGCTCACGGTGGCCAGGTATTTCCAGGCGTCTCCAACCCATCTCTGATCAGTTTCCCATTCCATCCATGGCTTGCCGGATTTACAATATTAACTCCCGACTCCCAACTTTCAATTTTCAAACGATATATTCCAATAGCGCCAATTTTTATTTGCAACTACGGAACCATCGTCATTGCGAAACTCAACGAAGCAATCTGTGCTGACGAAATAAGTTGCCACGGGCAATAAGCGGTCATTCCCAACCCATTTTTTACCTACATTAATTCCTTCCGCCTTCACATAAATCCAAATTTTTTCTAACTTTATATTTTACCATCTTGCTTATACCCACTGAACCAAAAAATGAGCAACAATAACATCTGCCGATTTTAAGTGTCAGTTCGTCGACTATTTTACACAACCAACCTGGATAACCGCACCTTTAATACCGAAATAAACCGCAGGACATTCAAGTTGCTGATAAAAAGCAAGCTTTCAAAACATGCCCGGACAAAATAATAAATACAACAAGGATTAAAATTACTATAACCATTAAAAAAACTGTATGCACCCATTTAATAAATTACCGGGCATTATTTTCTCCGTATGTCTATTTTTTGCCTGTTCAAACAATAGTTCAACAGCTGCAGGGGAAAAAACTCCCATTGCTTCTTTAAATAGCTCCGGCGATTCTACCTATATAGGAAACAACGGCCTTGCGTACACCATCAATGGAAGGCATGTGGCTATAAAACAAACCATGCATGATGGTGACGGAAAAAACTGGATTGCCCTGTACTCAAACGAAGTGAAAAATGATGTGGCCACTTCAATGGTAATAGTGAATCTTACCAATGAGCTTACAAAAGAAGTATTTAATTTTTCTGTCGCCAACAGCGGAAACAGCTCCATTTTGCATTACATCCCTTCGATTTCAAATTTTACAAACAAAAAAAATGCGGCCGCTACTTATATGTCGTCAAAATATATAAATTATTACGGCGATTCTGTTATGGTAAAAATCACAAGCATTAATGCTACCCGGGTGGCCGGAACCTTTTCTGGCAAATTCCTATCTGATGATGACAACCCTGTTCGCTTAGAAATAACAGACGGCAGTTTTGACGTTGCATTCACAAAAGACAAGGTGTATTAAAAATAAAAGGATTGCTGCTTACTCGGCTATGTTAACAGATCATCCCGGATTTCATTCTTTCTCATCCCAACGGTAGGCGGGATCTGCTTCCGCGATAATTCCAAAAACTCAATTAATACAATGGCCTTAAAACCGATCTTCATACCTGCAACGCCGTCCCGTAATTCTTTAAGGCTATAACTGTAGCGAGTATTTCAGTCGTTCCTTAGTTCGGCATTAGAATAAAGCTCACGAAAAACGAAGCGGCTTATGCTGGTACTGGCGTCAGCATTCGAATAGACAGATCCGATCTCTTCACTGACGGGATTGAAGGTTTTATCCGAACTATTTACGTTTTAAGTTGTAAAAAAGACAGTGCTTACCGTTCATCAACGCTAAGGCATGAAATACATGGTCTTTACCATCAGTAAAGCAATTGTTGTTAAAATACAGGTGGCAATCATTATTGCATGTTTGCCAAAATAGGAAAAAACCGTCATTGTGAGCAGTCCTAATGCCGCAACCAGCGAACCAAGCAGACATGGTTTTATGTCAGCATACGTCAAACCCGAAGCAGCATAATACTGCAATCTGAATGGCTCACAAATACAACGGATTAGAGCGAGAAAAATAATCGCGGTTGCAATTTTTGAAAGTTTGGCTTTCAGAAAGCCCAATATGATGCAAATACACCGGCGCTTTATTTTCCTAAAATGTGAAAGAAAGCTATGATTTCATCAGCGTAGTTGCGCTGGGATTGGAATTTTATGGCAGTACCTTTCCATTTTTTAAGTATGATGCTTTTCAATTGCAGAAGCATCAGTTATTTCTGGCAACCAATCTAACCTTTAATTCAAAATAGGATTTGCCAATAGCACAGATGGACCGATATTTAAATTATTCTGGGCTGCAGGTTTTAATACTACCGCTACTGATCGATCTTTTGGTTTTCCGACTGGCTGAGATTGTAATTACAAAGAATTTATTTGTCTTTGCTTTTATCACCAGCCTTGCCATATAATGAAACAACCCAACTGCGGGGTAATATCCTGATAATCGCAGCGCTTATTTTCGCGAGGTTTCCGGGAATAATAATCATTTTCTTTTTTAATGTTTCCTCTACGGCTATCTCACCTACTTTATCGGGGTACAAGGCCATCCTGAGGCCAAACCATCCGAGCTTCTCCTTAGTATCTTTGACAATCTCAGGTTTGGTGAATACCGGACCCGGACAAAGACAGCTAACGCTTATATGTTTGTCTTTTAATTGATACCTTAGTGAATAACTAAAAAAAACGATGGCTGATTTGGTTGCGGAATATAAATTTTTAACCGGAATGGGTGCGAACCCGGCCATACTGGCAACATTCAAAATATAGGAGGGAGCATTCTTCTCCAACAAGGGTAATAAGGTAAGTGAAAGTGCCATGCAGGATTCTATATTCAGCCTGACCATATAGCGCAGCGAATCCAGCGGCAGTGAAGATAAATAATCCCTGGCTCCTCCAAAACCTGCTACATTGCACAGGACTTTTAAATGAATATTGCGTTCCGTACACCATTTTGCAATCTCATCTGCTGATTTTTCAAAACTCAAATCGATCGCCAATATATCTACCTGTATCGGATAGGCTGATTCCAGTTGTTTTTTTACTGCCAGCAATGTATCCATACCCCTTGCTATTAATAGTAAATTATATCCTCTTTTCGCCAGCGCAACCGCAATTCCGTAACCAATTCCTTTACTGCCTCCTGCAACCAGGGCGTAAGGCGTAGTTTTGTCATATTTCCTTCCATCGTCGGGCTTTGATTGAGCAAGCCCCACCAAACTGCTGTGGGTAATTAGTAACACAATGATTATATATTTCATATCTAATGAGGTTATGCAGCCAGTCATTGCTGATGCCTGGTAAATGTTCGTTTCCTGTGTTTCCTTCCGGAAAAATAAAAAATATCAGCTAAGAATCCGGCAGGCAATACCCGAAGCAAAAAAGAGACCATTGCAGACAGCCTTCCGGGTACAATAATCACTTTACCACCGAGCATACCCCGAACGGCAATTTCTCCCACCTTGTCAGGCGCTACCGCCATTTGCTTGCCAAACCATCCTAACCGATCCTTTGTTTCCTTTTCTATCGATGGCTTCGTAAATACAGGCCCTGGGCATAGGCAGCTGACCGAGATATTTTTTTCTTTTAGCTGATACCGAAGCGAATAACTAAACAAAATTAAAGCAGACTTGGTGGCCGAATAAAGGTTTTTCTCCGGAAACGGTGCAAAACCGGCAATGCTACCAACATTTAGTATAAATGATGGGGAGCTTTTTTGCAACATGGGAAGTAATAACAAGCTAAGTCCCATTGCGGATTCGAGATTTATTCTAATCATGGTTCTCAAGTCAGTTAAAGGCAGGGAGAGATAATCATTAGCGCCCCCATAACCTGCCGCATTGCAGAGGACTTTTAATGCCAGACCTTTATCAAGG
Organism: Bacteroidota bacterium; assembly: GCA_040007355.1. Classification (GTDB taxonomy): domain Bacteria; phylum Bacteroidota; class Bacteroidia; order Chitinophagales; family Chitinophagaceae; genus JACMLD01. Next base: position 5,146 of record JBDTVE010000021.1, read on the forward strand.
CACCAATTGGCAATTTTCAGGTCAGATCCGGGCAAAACAAGGTCATAAGATAAAATTTCAACTTGGACCATGCTGCTTTCAAGTTTGCTTTTCGCTATTGACAAATCATTAGCATCCCTGGCGACCAGTATAAGATTATATTTCCTTTTTGCCAATGCTTTAGCAATGCTAAAACCTAAGCCTTTGCTGCCACCTGCTATTAATGCCCAATCCATCCTTTTCTGATTTCTATTACAGGTTAAAAAATAATGTTTGTAGTGCCCTCACAATAATTGCAGTTATCTTATTAAATTGTCTTTTAAGATGCTGAAATTTGATGCGCTTGATTTTTCAAGATAATCTTCTGATCAGTAAAAACCTTTGAGCTCACTAGTTTGATCGAATTGAACACCTTTCCTTTTTCTCACTTTAGCAGAGTACTTCCTTTTGATCTACAGATTATTTTTCGTCCGGATAACAAAAAATGACTTTGATTTATGCATTACAAAAATGCCGTTCAAAATCTAAATATGCCCTGTCAAATATATAAAAACTATCTGGCTCATAGACGACCTCATCCATTGCTTTTACATCATAGAAAGACCCTGCAAGTTATATGAACAAAAACAGGACTCGGGGTTCTGATATCATGTTGTCTGTAATTTGATCGCTCCTATTGCCCTGCAGAATGTAGCCCGACAAAATACATTTAAACAAAATCAATAGTTGTTGAATTAAACGCATAGAGAACGTTTGAAAATGAGAATTCTATAGAATCATCTTTAGATAGATTTTTCTGTTTTCGGCTATGACATGATAAACAAAATCCAGATAAATATCGCAATCCCAATTTGAATTTGATTTTTACAAAAGTTCGCTTGGGAGATGCCCGTTCCAGATTCAAGATGGTATGCCTTTGATGAATGTACATTTAAGGTGCGTACCAAATCACTTAAGCTATCACTATTGATCAATTGCCCATACATCATACACCTATCATGTTCCAACAGCTAAAATGCCTTATGCGAAAATCTCCATTGTAACGCTATACCAAATTATCAACAGAACGCCTTGGAAGAAATGTAAAGATTTGTGCAAAAACAAATCATCCATGATTAATAAACTCGTTGATTTTCACGAATTTATGAAATTGCCCCTTTCAAATCGTCAAGCAGTCCAAATGCTTTGAAACTCAATCCCATCAAAGCTATCAAAGAACTATCTATTATTTTAACGAGACATTACTGAAAAATAGTAACAAACCAGATACCCTCGATTTAGAGGAGTGTCATAGGAATTTTAAAGACTCCTTTGCAATGCTATATAGGCCATGATAAGCGGATAGATCTTCTATTCGCTTGCTTTGCTTTTCATTTTTATGCGTTTATATGAAAAATATCCACTAATAATTGTACTGACCGAGATTACTAAGAAAATATAGAACGGGAGATTTTCGCCAAATAGTATCAAATAAATATTAGCTGCATTAAATATGAATGTACTAACTATAATTGGCAGATAGATACTTTTTTTTGGCGGAAATTATTTACAATCCATGCTGCTGATAAGATAAACAGGGGTGTTGCCACAATATGTATCAAAACGAATAAGCCGGGATTAACATGATACATTCGACCGATTGTCTCATAATACTTTTCTCCCGATTCCCACAGATTATCCATACAGTTGCCTTTTTGTTCCTGAAGGTATGCTCTCCCCGCTTCAAATATAAATATCTTTAACAGATGAAACCTACCGACGCCAACGCAAAACTTGCACCGGATCAGCGTCCGTTTAGAACCTCAATCATTGCGGGTTCTGCGAGAAAGCAATATAACGGGCTTATGGGTACAAGCCCCCCGTTGCCTTGGTTGGTAAAATCAGCAATGACATTAGCGCTTTAAAACTTAGATTTGGCAAAGCGCCTGTTAATTCGTCAACGGAAAAACAATAGAAACTTGGACTGAACCGTAATACAACCCTGAACCAAAAAACAGATGGAGAAAAAATCAGGCACAAATAAAATGACACCTATTCAACCATGAACGAACTTCTCATTAAGCAACTGCAACCCTTTATTCTTGCATTTTCCTTCCTGCTCATTTATATTGCTGAACACATTTTTCCTCAGAGAACAAGCTCTTCATTAGCAAAGCATGATGTTTTAAATGCATTGGTTGGTGTTTTTAACGGAATAGTAATCTTCATAGGTGGTTATTTTTTTCAGCAATTGATAACATGGCTAAACAAAAATAACATTGGTTTATTGTACCTGGTTCGTATAAACAGCCATGTAAAGACTCTGCTGCAGTTACTGTTGATTGATTTGTTTATGTATTGGTGGCACCGCCTTAACCACCATATATCTTTTTTGTGGCGTTTCCACCAGTTTCATCATACGGATACTGCCATGAACAGCACAACGGCCCTCAGGTTTCACGTGGTAGAATTATCATTCTCCTATGTAGCAAGAATAATGGTTTTCCCAATTCTAGGTATTACACTTAATAGTATTATTTTATACAGCCTCCTGTTTTTCCCAATTGTTATTCTACATCATTCCAATATAAAAATATCCGCGCGGCTTGACCAGGTATTTCGTAAATTATTTGTCACACCTCATATGCACCGCATTCATCATTCAAGAATCCCTACAGAAACCAATTCCAACTATAGTTCGCTTTTTCCCTTCTGGGACCTATTATTTAAGACTTATAGAAAAAAGCCTTCCGGTATTATTGATTTCGGTATATAATAATCGTAATGATCAGCATCATCATTCCAACGTACAATGAAGCAGGTTCAATAGGAAAACTATTACTGTATTTACACAAATATGCGGTACCCGGAACCATTCAAATAATTGTTACTGATGGGGGTAGCACAGATGAAACCATTGCTATCAGCAAAAAATGCGGGGCCACGGCGGTGTTATCACCCCAAAAAGGAAGGGCTGCTCAGATGAATTTTGGGGTCGCTTTTGCAAAGGAAGATATTCTGTACTTTATACATGCAGATACTATTCCGCCAACCTCGTACTGGAATGATATCACTATTGCGGTAAAAAAAGGTTACGAATTTGGCAGGTACAGAACAAAGTTTGATTCCGGCCACTTCCTGCTAAAATTAAATGCATTCTTTACCCGTTTTGATTTATTTACCTGTTACGGTGGCGATCAAACACTTTTCATCACAAAAGAGTTGTTTAAAAGTATTGGCGGGTTTAGCGATGGCATGCAGATAATGGAAGATTATGAAATCGTGGTAAGGGCGAAAAAGCAGGGCAGGTATAAAATCATTCAAAAAAACGCGCTAATATCCACACGGAAATATGATACCAATAGCTGGTATCGAGTTCAAAAAGCCAATTATACCATTGTTCAAATGTATAAAAGGGGCGCTTCCCAGCAGGAATTGGTGGAAAAATATCAACAACTGCTTACTTACCGGTAAGTGCTTTTCTATCAATATTCAAATGGATTCGCTTTCTTCATCCACGTCATTCAAACCTTAAGCAAATGAAAGGAGAAATGCGATTCTCTAATTTCTTTAAGCGTATCATTAAATAAAGTGTTGCTACTCCATATTTTCTTCCCAAACGAATCTCTCATTGGTGATCTCATACCTAGTAAATACTAACCACCATCTGGTGCATGACCGATTGCAATTTCGTGACTATTTAACTTTGAGAACCCGTAATCTTCCGGGTATGCTGCAAAATGCTTTTCTAAACAGCAAGCGCCTTTTCTCCGGCTGTGGCAGCTATTCTAGTATTTGCCTATATATCTGCTTCCAAATAAAATGTTTCTTTTTTATATCGATCTGCATCTTCTACCAACCCCCCCGGTTGCAGGCATTGTAATTATTCATTCAGAAAGTTTTCTTCTGATTCTCAGAAATCAATTGCCTTACAAGCCAGGCCGATTCAATATCTTTTAAAACAGCAAATA
>JBDTVE010000022.1:0-6882 GCA_040007355.1 Bacteroidota bacterium
CAAACCATTATTGATTGTTTGTTGAAGGAAGCCGAAAAATACCAGGTGCAGGTGATGATGCATACCGAAGTGGTTAGTCTTGACTCTTTCGTCGTGAGTCATGAGCCGTTGGACGGGAGTCCTACCTCATCAGGCGTGGATCGTGCGTTGGCAGATTCGAATAAAGCGGACAGACAATTCAAACTTGAAGTTTCAATCTCAGGGTCTACGGATTACCGGCTACTGACCACCGACTTTCTCTGCGTAGCTAGCGGTGGCTATCCCAAAGCAGTTATGTTCCACTGGTTAAAGAAAACAGGTCATACCATAGATGACCCGGTGCCTTCACTATTTACCTTTAACATGCCGGGTAATGCACTCAATAGCCTGATGGGAATCAGCGTTGAAAATGCAACGGTCAGGATTGCGGGTACAAAGTTGGAAAGCGGCGGCCCGTTGCTAATTACCCATTGGGGCCTGAGCGGGCCCGCCATTTTAAAACTGAGTGCCTGGGGCGCCCGTGACCTGGCTGCCTGTAATTACGCTTTTACGGCTATTGTAAATTGGTTTCCCGGTTATAATGAACAAACATTACGGGAACGGTTTGTGCAATTGCGTTTTGATATGGCCGCACAAAAGATGGTCAATAAAAACCCTTTTGCATTGCCGGCACGGCTGTGGGAATATTTTTTAGGTCAGTCGGGTATTAAGGAAGAAACCAGGTGGGCCGATTTACCCGCTGCGTTGCAAAACAAACTGGTGAAAATATTGTGTGCCCAAGATTGCCCGGTAAAAGGAAAAACAACTTTTAAAGAAGAATTTGTGACCGCGGGCGGCGTGAAATTAGGTGAGATAGACGCCAATACGATGATGAGCAAATTGTTGCCCGGGCTTTTTTTCGCCGGTGAAATATTGAACGTGGATGGGGTTACCGGTGGCTTTAATTTTCAGCATGCCTGGACCAGCGGATGGATTGCTGCAAAAACCATCAGCCAGGGATGGTAAAATGATCCCCAAAGCGTTGCCGCTGAACGAAATGCGACGCAACCAATGCTCCACAATGCCTTGCTGGCGGCACCAAAAAAAGACCTTAAAAACCATCTCCAAAACAACCTTTTGCTTATCTTTGCAGCCCCGAAATAAAACCATCGGGATTTTATCATGTTTCAAAATTTTATTGTTAAACAACTAAACGCTGATGCACAGGAACCTGCTGCCATCGATACGGCAGCCGTTACAGCGACAACAACTGCACCTGTACCTGCGCCGGCAGTTGCCACGGCACACGACGATTTTGACTGGAGCATCGACAAACGCAATGTATCTGCTTACAGCAAAGAAGAAAATGAAAAATACAGTAAGGTGTATGATGATACCTTCATACAGATTACAGACGGCACCTTAATCAAAGGCTTTGTGGTAGGGCTAACTAAAACAGATGTTGTACTGAACATTGGTTTTAAAAGCGATGGATTGATCTCCCTGAATGAATTCCGCGATTTGCAGGGCCTGAAAGTGGGCGATGAGGTGGAAGTAATGGTGGTGGAAAAAGAAGACCGTGAAGGCAACCTGCATTTAAGCCGTAAACAGGCCCGTACCACCCGCGCGTGGGAAAGGATTGTGGAAGTACATAAAACAGGCGAAGTTATTACGGGTACTGTTACCAGTAAGACAAAGGGCGGTTTGATTGTAGATGTGTTTGGTATGGAAACATTCCTGCCGGGCTCGCAGATAGATGTTAAACCGGTAACCGATTACGATCAGTTTGTTGGTAAAACAATGGAGTTTAAAGTAGTAAAGGTTAACGAGACCATTAAGAACGCCGTTGTATCTCATAAAGCACTTATAGAAAGCGATATTGAAGCACAGCGCGCTGAGATCATGAGCAAATTGGAAAAAGGCCAGGTGTTGGAAGGAACCATCAAGAATATCACCGATTTTGGTGCATTTATGGACCTGGGCGGACTGGATGGCCTGTTGTATATCACCGATATTTCATGGGGACGTATCTCTCATCCTACAGAAGTGCTAAAGCTTGACCAGAAACTGAAAGTAGTGGTGCTTGATTTTGACGATGAGAAAAAACGTATCAGCCTGGGGCTGAAACAACTTACCCCGCACCCATGGGATATTCTTCCTGAGAACGTAAGAGAAGGCGAAGTAGTGGAAGGCAAAGTGGTGAATATTGAAGATTACGGTGCATTTCTTGAAATTCAACCAGGTGTTGAAGGGTTGGTACACGTGAGTGAAATTACCTGGGCCAATACACCGGTGAATGCAAAGGAATTCTTTAAGCTTGGTGATATTCATAAAGCTAAAGTGGTAACACTCGACAAAGATGCGCGCAAAATGAGTCTTTCCATCAAACAATTAAGCGAAGACCCCTGGAGCACCATAGAAACCAGCTTCCCTGAAGGCAGCCGTCATAGCGGCCTGGTTAAAAATATTACCCCCTATGGCGTATTCGTGGAACTGGCAACCGGTATTGGCGGTATGATACATATCAGCGACCTGAGCTGGCTGAAACGTTTCAACCACCCAAGCGAATACACCCGGGTAGGTGAGCGTATTGATGTAAAGATACTGGGTATAGATAAAGACAACCGCAAACTACAGCTGGGACATAAACAACTGGAAGAAGATCCCTGGAATTCATTGCAGGATACTTTTGCCGTGGGTACCGTTCACGAAGGACTGGTTACGCGCAAAGACGATAAGGGTGCCCTGGTACAGTTGCCCTATGGCCTGGAAGGTTTTGCTCCCAACCGTCATCTTAACAAGGAAGACGGCAAACAGGTTCAGGCAGATGAAACCGCACAATTCGTGGTAATTGAATTTGACCGCAATGAAAAAAGGATTGTATTGTCTCACACACGCATATGGGAACAGGTAAAAGCAGAAGAAAAAGAAGCCGTGAGAAAGGAAGCAAGGGTTGATGCTGATCAAACCAAAAAAGCGGTGAAGAATATTCAAAGCAAAGTGGAAAAAACTACTTTGGGCGACCTGGGCGTTCTGGCTGAACTGAAAAAGAAAATGGAAAGTGGCGGCAGCGGCGACGCAACAGCTCCGGAAGAAGCAAAATAAACAGCCACTGCGTTGATGAAGATCACTAACGGCAATAGTCACCCGCCGTATTTAATAAGTTTGTGTTGAAACCAAGGCCGCTCTTACCGGGCGGCCTTTTTTAGTGTTTGGGTGAAATTGAATGGCTGGCAATATGCGGGGTATTTATGCCCGGATGGTCGGGGGGAGCAACGGTCAGTCATGGGGCAGAGATCTGGATGGTAGTTGAAGGACACCGACGATGGGAACAGCCGTCTTGGAACCTGGCTACTTTACTGTAACCAGGTAATAATTTTTCTTTCCTTTTTGCAGCAGCAGGTATTTTCCGTGTAGCAGCAGGGAAGCATCAACAATAAAAGAAACCGTTTCAACTTTAATACGGTTTACGCTGACGCCTCCGCCCTGGATAGTTTTTCTTGCTTCTCCTTTGCTGGCAAAAATGCCGGTCTCCGCCAAGAAGCTTACAATATCAACACCGGCGCTAAGGCTTGCTTCGGCAAAATCAAATTTTACCACGCCTTCCAGGTTTTCAAGATCATCGGGGCCCAGGCTTTCTGCGGGCGCGGTTTGGTTGGAAAATAATTTTTCCGTGGTTGCAACAGCGTTCTGAAAGGCTTGTTCGCCGTGCACAAATACCGTTACTTCCCGGGCCAGGGTTTTTTGAAGTTCTCTTTTACCCGCATCGCGGGCATGTCTTTCAATCAAGGTCTCGATATCATTTTTTGGCAGAAAACTGAAGATTTTGATCCATTTTTCCGCATCCGCATCGGCGGCATTTAGCCAGAACTGGTAAAACTGGTAGGCTGGTGTCTTGGTCGCATCCAGCCATATATTTCCTTTTTCGGTTTTTCCAAACTTTCCGCCATCGGCTTTTGTAATCAGCGGACACGTAAAAGCAAAGGCTTCGCCAGCGGCTTTTTTGCGGATCAGCTCGGTACCGGTAACAATATTTCCCCACTGGTCGCTGCCGCCCATCTGCAGCTTGGCGTTTTTATGCTGGTAGAGCCAGTAAAAATCGTATCCCTGCACCAGTTGATAAGTAAATTCGGTAAAGCTCATCCCTGCTTCGCCTTCCAGCCTCTTTTTTACGCTGTCTTTGGCCATCATGTAATTAACCGTGATGTGTTTACCCACATCCCGGATAAACTGCAAAAAGCTGATTTCTTTGAACCAGTCGAAATTATTGACCATTTCGGCGCAATTGGCTCTTGAGGGGTCAAAATCAAGGTATTGCATCAGCTGTTTTCGAACGCCCTCCTGGTTATGGCGTAAAATCTCCTCACTTAGCAGGTTGCGTTCCTCACTTTTACCGGAAGGGTCGCCCACCATGCCTGTAGCGCCCCCCACCAGGGCAATGGGTTTATGCCCGGCTTTTTGTAAATGAACCAGCAACAGTATGGGCACCAGGCTGCCAATATGGAGACTGTCGGCGGTGGGGTCGAAACCAATATAAGCACTGGTGATCTCCTTTTGCAATTGCTCTTCGGTACCGGGCATAATGTCCTGAATCATACCCCTCCAGCGCAATTCGGCTATCAGATTCATGTTAATCAGCTATTTTGCGCAAAAGTAATTGATTCTTAATACACATATACACCTAAAAGCGCAATAAAATACAAGGCAAACCGTTACCCAACAAGGAGTGGTCGTTTCCCGTATTTAATTGTCAATCCGGGCAATAAACCTGACTTGCTTTGTGCAGCCAATATTTGTGAAAAAAGGTCTGGTTAATTGCTTATTCAGAAAATCGCTTTAATGAAAAATTGTAAACCCTTGTTGATCGGTTTATCGCTTTTTTGGGCTGCCACGGCTTCGGCGCAGTTTCGAAAATATTCCAATGAATTTTTAAATATTGGTGCAGGAGCAAGGGGTTTGGCAATGGGCAGTGCACAGATAGCTACGGTAAACGATGCAACCGCCGGTTACTGGAACCCTGCCGGGCTTGTTAATGTAAAAGATAACCCGCAGGTTGGTTTAATGCATGCCGAATATTTTGCCGGTATTGGCAAATACGATTATGGAACCCTGGCCATTCCCCTGAGCAACGGCAAAAGAACCCTGGGTGTTTCTTTATTACGTTTTGCTGTAGACGACATTCCCAATACGATTTTCCTGGTACAGCCGGATGGCACCATCAATTTTGATAATATTACCACTTTTTCGTCGGCCGATTATGCTTTTATCTTTTCGCTTGCGCAACAGATTAAAGTGAAAAAGAAACACAATCTTAATTTCGGCATCAATGCCAAGATCATTCACCGGAAGGCCGGTGATTTTGCCACGGCCTGGGGTTTTGGGTTTGATGCAGGCATCCAGTATGAACATAAGAACTGGAAGTTTGGCCTGATGGCCCGGGATGTTACTACTACTTTTAACGCCTGGTCTTATAACCTGAATGAAAGTATCCGCGAAGTATTCTACCTGACCAATAATGATATCCCGGTAAAATCCACCGAATTAACGGCACCCAAATTAATCATTGGAGGCGCCTATAACCTGAAGATAAACAAGACACTCAGTTTACTTACCGAAGCGAATATGGATCTAACCTTTGACGGTCGGCGCAATACGGTTATTTCGTCTAAAGCGGTCAGCCTGGACCCCAAGCTGGGGCTGGAACTGTCTGTCAAAAACGTGTTTTTTGTGCGTGGGGGCATCAACAATTTTCAAAAAGCGCTGGATGAAAGTGATTCATCTAATACTAAAAAGGTGTGGATCTATCAGCCCAGTATTGGTGCAGGTTTCAGGATATCCAATGTGCAGATTGATTATGCGTTTACCAACCTGGCCAACCAGTCGAACCCCCTATACACCCATATTTTTTCGCTGAAGCTCGATTTAAAAAAGAAACCCAAAAAATAATCCGTATTGAATGCAACCCGGGAAATTTTATACTATGAAGAAATTGCTTACACTTGTTTTGCTGATGTATGGCACCTATAGCTATGCACAGCTATACAATAATGAATGGATTGATTTTTCAAAAACATATTATAAATTCAAAACAAACCGTACCGGTCTGTTTCGCATCCCCGAATCAACACTGGCAGGTATTGGCCTAGGTGCGGTTCCCGCCCAGCAATTTAAATTATGGAGAAATGGCCAGGAAATAACGCTGTACACTTCTGTAGCAAGCGGCGCTTTGCCGGCCAACGGCTTCATTGAATTCTGGGGCGAAGCGAATGACGGTAAGGCCGATAAGCCACTATACCGCGACCCGGCCTACCAGCACACGGATAAATGGAGCCTGGAAGATGATACAGCTGTTTATTTTTTAACCGCGGACCCGGCTGCCTTAAACCAGCGTTTTGCCGATGTCCCCAATAATACAGCCGCCAATGTATTGCCTGCAGAGCCCTATTTTATGTATACTTCGGGCAGGTATTTTAAAGAACAGATCAATGCGGGTTTTGCGGCCGTGATAGGTGAATATGTATATTCTTCTTCTTATGATAAGGGAGAGTTCTGGAGTACCACCGATATTTATCCGGGTACGCCCCGTACAGACCAGCAACTGGCGCTTTTTCCGTATTCTTCGGGTCCAACGGCTTCTTTGAAGTTTGGTGCGGTTGGAAACGCGTTGAATGGCAGAACGATACAGGCAAAGGTGAACAATACCATAGTAAAAGATACCATTTGCGACTATTTCAATGATATAGTGGCTAATTCCCAGTTCCCGGCATCCTTATTAAACACAGGCAGTGCAGATATAACGTTTACCAATGTGTCTACCGCCACACCCGCGGTTAACAACGACAGGATGGTGGTTTCATTTTACGAGCTTACTTACCCGCGCCAGTTTAATTTTGGCGCAGCGGCTAATTTTAAATTTACTTTACC
>JBDTVE010000023.1:0-12511 GCA_040007355.1 Bacteroidota bacterium
AAACGACTGGTGGATAAACTAAACATGTTCCGTTAATGCGGCTCCAGGTGGCGGGCACGGCTGAACCGTCAAGCGGGGTGAACCCATGGCCGGGCCAGGTGAACCGTGCCCCCACTACGACGATGCATTTATTCGTTTGTTTAATTTATTTGTTGTAGTTTCGCCGTTCTTAATGTTAGTGCATTCCCCGTTTGAGAAGTATTTACCGCCTCCAATCAGCGACCGCTTAACTAAGGCAGATAAAGTGTCAAACCCGTTTTGATGGCCTTATCACATTTTTTACATAAACATTATATACATTGTCATTTAACGATTTACAGCTCATAGCGCCTGTGCTACAGGCCCTGAGCAAAGAAGGATACACAGATCCTACCCCTATTCAGGAAAAATCCATACCGGTTATATTACAAAAACGCGACCTGCTGGGTTGTGCGCAAACCGGTACCGGCAAAACAGCGGCCTTTGTTATTCCAATACTGCAACTCATGTACCAGCAGTCGCAGGATACCGGCAGTACACAGCACCGCATGAACGCACTAATATTAACACCCACCCGTGAGCTCGCCATCCAGATCGGGGAAAGCATACAGGCCTACGGCCGTTACCTGCCCCTGCGTCACCAGGTAATTTTTGGCGGTGTATCGCAACACAGCCAGGTGCAGTCTATTCGCCGTGGGGTAGACATCGTGGTTGCTACGCCAGGACGCCTGCTCGACCTGATGCAACAGGGTCATATTTCTTTACGGGATATCAAATATTTTGTTTTGGATGAGGCAGACCGCATGCTCGACATGGGTTTTGTGCACGATGTAAAACGCGTGATTGCCAAACTACCGGCTCAGCGTCAGACCCTGTTTTTTTCCGCCACTATGCCCCCGGAAATACAGCAACTGGCTAAAGTCTTGTTAAACAACCCGGAAAAAGTGGAGATCACGCCACCGGCATCAACGGTAGACCTGATAGAGCAATCCCTTTACCATGTAGACAAACAAAACAAACAGTCCCTGCTGATCCATTTATTACAGAACCGTTCAATTGAAACCGTGCTCATTTTTACACAAATGAAACACGCCGCGGATAAGCTTTCCCGGGTGCTGAACAATGCAGGCATTCGCACCGAAGCCATTCACGGAAACAAATCACAGAACGCCCGGCAGTCTGCTCTGGCCAATTTTAAAAGCAAACAAACGCGGGTACTGGTAGCTACCGATATTGCCGCCCGGGGCATCGATATTGATGAACTGGCTCATGTTATCAACTATGAGCTGCCCAACGTACCCGAAACCTATGTACACCGCATAGGCAGAACCGGTCGCGCGGGCGCCAGCGGAACCGCCATTTCTTTTTGTGACCGCGGTGAAAAGGTATTCCTGAGTGATATTGAAAAATTAATCCGGAAAAAGATTCCAGTGGTGACCGATGCTTCGTTTGTTGCCCCCAAAATAACCACGCAGGCGGAAGAACATAGACCTTTCTCCACCTTTAATCGTCCAAAAAAACCGGCCCAGTTTAACCGTTCCGGCAGGCGTTTTTCACAGTCGACGAATAGATAAAAATTAGCCTTTACGGGCCGAAACCTATAGTCAGTTAATAGTCAAGTAATAATCAAACCCCCGGTGCCTCAGTTGGCCCGGGGGTTTAGTATATTATTTAAGGGTGGCTTGTATGGCATACCTGGGTGAACACCGTGATTCGTTTTATTCTTTCCGAATGCTTGCAATGTAGTACACTACCTCCCTTACCGGTCTTTCCCGGTATTTCATGTTCTACAAACCCATATTACCCTTTTTCTGTTTTAGATTAGCCAGGGAAGGATCCATTTTTATGGCCTGGTCGCAAAGCTGCATGCCTTTGTCTTTATCGCCTTTTTTCTGGTAGGCCATCCCGATCATGTACAATGATTTGGCATTTTGTTTATCATAACCAAGTATTTTATCCCAGTTGTCAATGGCATCCTGGTATTTGCCGGTCTTATAATATATTTCTGCAATAGTGTTTAGCAAACCGAGATCGGCCGGCTTTTTCTCCAGCACTTTTTTTAATAGTTCGATGCATTTATCCAGCTGGCCGGCGCCTTCATAGGAGATGGAGAGATTTTCTATATAGTCATTATCCATTTTATAGCCCTTCTCTGCCGCCAGCAAATAATATTTGATAGCAGTCCGGTCGTCAGGTATGGCCGCATAGTTTAGTGCGCATTCATATATCCAGCGCGGTTTGGAGGTATCCAGGGTGATGGCTTTTACAAAAAAAGACGCTGCGTTCCGGTAATTACTCATTTCAACAAAACCTCGGGCAATGGTATAGGGAATATCGGCGTTGGTGGTATCCTGTTTGCCGGCAGCAGTTAAAAAGGCATATGACTGGCCATAGTCTTCCAGTGCTGCATAACTCTTGCCAATGATATAATCGGCATTTTTGCCGATTCTCAGTTGTTTCATTTTCTGCGCGGCAGCAATTGCATCATTCCAGCGCCGGGTCCAGAAATATAAATTGGCCAGGTTTTCATTTGCCCCGGGATCATTGGCTTCTTTTTTTATTACTTCCCCATAAGCCGTTATGGCATCGGCATACCGGCGCATTTCCATGGATACATTGCCCAGTTCACGCTGTGCCTCTACATTGGCTGCATCAAACTGGATGGCTTTTTTATACTGCTGGGAGGCTACCATAAACAGGCGTCCCTGTTTTGCTTCGTTTCCTTTTTGTAAAAAAAAGGCGGCGCTATCTGCGTTTTGAGAAAAAGCGGCAGCGGCAAAGGCCATGGATACTATCAGGAAAAGGCTTTTCATTGTTTATCTATACGTAGTTAAGAGATCATACTTTACTTAAGCACGATAGCTCCTAACGCAGGCAAATGCACATTTATTTCAAAACGCCGGGTGTTTTTGTCCACCAGTTTCACTTCCGGCGAGGGGTTAAAAACATCTCCTGTTCCCCAGTATTTTTTATCATCGCTGTTGAATATCTCTTTCCAGGTCTTTTTATCGTGTGCGTACACTTTCCAGTTGCGCCTCACCACCGGCGTCATATTCAATATTACCAGCAGGTCGTTTTCTGGCAGTAACCCTTTGCGGCGATATACTACTACAGATTCCTGGCGATGATTGAGGTCTATCCATTCAAATCCATCCCGGTCAAATTGTTTTTCATAGAGGGCGGGTTGGTTGCGTAGTAAAAAGCACAGATCCCGCACGCAATCTTTTAACAGTTTATGTGAATCGAGTGAGAGCAGTTCCCAGGGCAACTCAGATTTGTAGTTCCATTCCACGGTACTGCCAAATTCATTACCCATAAACAGTAATTTGCCACCCGGGTGGGTAAACATATAACTGTAGAGCAGGCGAAGATTAGCGAATTTTTGCCAGTCATCGCCCGGCATCTTGTAAATCATGGGCGATTTGCCATGCACAACCTCGTCGTGGCTGAGGGGAAGCATAAAATTTTCATCATAATAATACATCATGCTAAAGGCAAACTTGTCCTGCTGGTGTTGGCGCTCAATGGGGTCAAGTTTAAAATAATCCAGGGTATCATGCATCCATCCCATCATCCATTTCATGCCAAATCCCAGTCCGCCGGCAAATGTTGGTTTTGATACGCCGGGCCAGTCGGTAGACTCTTCCGCAATTGTCTGTGTATCCGGGAAATCGCGGAACGTAGTTTCGTTCAGGTCTTTTATAAACGCAATGGCTTCCAGGTTACCATCGCCTCCAAATTCATTGGGCTCCCATTGTCCTTCCGTTCTGGAATAATTCAGTTTCAGCATGGATGACACCGCGTCTACCCGCAACCCGTCTGCATGAAATTTGTCGAACCAGAACCGGGCACTGCTGATAAGAAAAGATTTTACCTCCCCTCTTTTATAATTGAAAACATATGAACTCCAATCGGGATGATAACCCTTGCGCATATCCGCATATTCATAGGTATGTGTGCCATCAAACATAAATAAACCGTGTGCATCGTAGGGAAAATGAGAGGGCACCCAGTCTAGTATTACGCCAATGCCCGCCGCGTGAAAAGCATCCACCAGCTCCATAAAATCCTGGGGCGAGCCGAACCGGGAGGTAGGCGCAAAAAAACCGGTGCCCTGGTATCCCCAACTGCCATCAAAAGGATGCTCCATTACGGGCATCAGCTCAATATGCGTAAAGCCCATTTCCTTTACATACGGAACCAGTAATTCTTTAAGCTGAGCATAACTGTTATAAGATTCTTCATCATTTTTATTGGGGCGCATCCAGCTATTAAGATGAACTTCGTACACGCTCCAGGGGGCATTCAGGGCGTTGGCCTGTTTCCGCTCCTTCATCCATTCCTTGTCCTTCCATTCATAATGCATATCCCAGGTAATAGACGCGGTATCGGGTCGCATTTCCCAGAAATTGGCAAACGGGTCGCCCTTATCGGTTTCAACACCCATAAAACCCACAATATGATATTTGTATACTTCGCCCAGGGTAAACCCGGGGATAAAACCCTCCCAAATCCCGCTTTTGTCCCAGCGTGCGTACAGCTGATAGTCATCGTTTTGCCATTGGTTGAAATTGCCTTTAACCGAAACCGCCGTAGCGTTGGGGGCCCATACAGCAAACTGAATGCCCCAGCGGTTATTGACCTGTATGGAATGCGAACCCATCTTTTCATACAGGCGGTAATGGGTGCCATTCTGAAAGTTTCGAATATCTTCATCGGTGAGCAATGAGTAGGTCCATACTTTTTTGGAAGTATCCACAAAGTTTTCCTCTTCGTAGGGCCGTGCCGTTGGTTGCTCCATGTATTAACCTGTTTTTAATGATGGCTTAAACTTTTGATATGGATTTTTTTTGACGCTGCATCTTACCGGTTTATTGGAGGGAATGCTTTAACCTAAAATTAAGATTATGCCTTTTAAAGTTAGTTTTTTTTAAATGATATTCGGTATGGGATAATTTTTATTATTGTTTATTGTTACAGCTTCTCAACCATTACAAAAATCCTGGATAACCCTCCCGACTCCTGGAATGAATTGCATAAAAAAACAATGCCCAAGTTCAAGACCACTTGTTTCGACCTGCTTTTTTATAAGAACCAGACCATCTACCAGCCCGGCCGGGAAAACCCCAACAATAACAGGAATATGTTTTTCGATAATGCCGTGGCGCAGGAAAATGTTGTTTATGCTGAGCTTGACAGCAGCAGAAGCATCAGCCAGAACAAAGTATTTAAACAGATTTTCCTGGTAGCGGACAGCACCTGCCAGATTCAATGGAAGATAACAGACGAAACCCGGGTGATTGCCGGTTTCCAGTGCGGGCATGCCAATGCCATTATCATGGATTCCATTTACGTAGTAGCTTTTTACACAGATGATATCATTACAACGGGTAGCCCTGGGTCTTTCAATGGTCTCCCGGGTATGATTCTGGGTGTTTCTCTTCCGCACCAACATGTAACCTGGTTTGCCACAAAAGTATCTGCAGCGCCCGTTACAACCAGCCAGCTGAAAATTCCATCTAAGGGCAAAAAAGTTACCAATGCTTCTTTAAATGAACAGTTAAAAGAAGAAAGGATGAAAGACTGGGGCCTATACGCCCAAAGAAACCTGGAAGCGGTTACGCTGTAGCAACCAGTTTGCAGTCCATCTTATTTTCGCAGCTTCAGCACCTGCAGGGATTTACTGCCTAGAATAAGTGAATTGTTTTCCCGTGTAAATTGCGTTCAGGTGGCTATGTCCAACGTCCGGGTATAAACGTTTATTCTTTCAGCAAAACGGGTAAGATCAAGCGTTGCCTGGTTTTCATTGGTATTCATTACGCACACCACGATCTGACGGTTGTCGTACCTGAAATATTCATGTGCTCCTTTCTCCGGAATAAAATACATCAAGCTGCCGGTCGGATGACATAAAATCGGTTTTTTTTGAATCTGTAAAATTATATTACGAACCCATTGGGTATTACCGCGCCTTTTTTTACCACCACGATGCCGTCTTTTACGGTATACAGGGAGTGATCGCTGTTCTCCAGGTGACTACCACCGTTGATTCGCACATCGTCGCCAATACGCACATTTTTGTCTACAATTGCATTTTTTATATAACAACGGTTGCCAATGCCAACATTGGGAATACCGTGTTGTGCGGCATGGGCCATTTCAGCAATGGTTTCAAAATAGTCGTTACCCATCAGGTAGCTGCTTACCACGGTGGTGCCGTTACCAATGCGCGACCGTATGCCCACTACGCTGTGTTCCACTCTGGAGGCATTGATGATACAACCTTCGGCAATAATGGTTTTCTCCAGGGTGGTGCCGCTGATCTTGGCCGGTGGCAGCATACGTGCACGCGTATAAATGGCATTGCTATTGTCAAACAAGTTAAAATCGGGGATATCCTGGGTAAGGCCCAGGTTGGCTTCAAAAAAAGAATAGATGTTCCCGATATCGGTCCAGTAACCATCGTACTGGTAGCTAGCAACTTTATATTTATCAATCGACTGGGGAATAATTTCTTTGCCAAAATCGGTAGCAGTTTTATATTCTACTTCCAGGAGGTCGAACATCAGCTTGCGGTTAAAAATATAGATTCCCATGGAGGCCAGGTAATTGCGGCCGGCGCGTTTCATTTCATCACCGGTATCGCTTATCCATTCCGGTAAGAGTTCTTTTTTTGGTTTTTCAATAAACGACGTGATATAACCTTCTTCGTTGCTTTTCAGGATGCCGAATTCGGTGGCTTCCCGGTCTGCCACTGGTATGGTAGCAATGGAGATATCAGCGCCCAGCCTTTTGTGGTTGTTGATCATTTCCTGGAAATCCATCTGGTACAACTGGTCACCGCTAAGTATCAGCACCAGTTCACTTTCAAAAGGCCCCAGGTGCCGCAGGCTCTGGCGTACCGCATCGGCGGTGCCCTGGTACCAGGTGGGATTATCGGGCGTTTGTTCCGCCGCCAGTATGTCTACAAAGGCAGAACTGAAGGCACTGAAATGATAGGTATTTTTTATATGCCTGTTCAGCGACGCAGAATTAAATTGCGTAAGTACAAACATCCGGTTAATACTGCTGTTAATGCAGTTTGAAATGGGAATGTCTACCAACCGGTATTTGCCGGCAATTGGCACAGCGGGTTTGCTTCTGCTGGCTGTAAGCGGGTACAAACGGGATCCTGCGCCACCACCAAGTATTACAGCTAAGGTTGATTTACTCATATTTGCAAGCTTTAAAAATTTCTTAATACACCAATATGTTAGGAAAATTGTTAGTTGTTTGCTATTACCTGTTAGCTACAACTTAAAGAATTATGCCTGCCGCGTGCTGTTTATTACTACTTTTTCGTTTTCCACCCATCAGCGCAGCCGCCGTTTTAAAAAATACGGAACACTTGACCCGGCAAATCGGGTTGTTTCATTACAGGCTTTCATACAGCCGCATATATTGGCTGGCGCTGGTATCCCAGCTAAAATCAAGCTGCATGATCTGTTTTCTGATATCCTGCATCTTTTCTTTTTGCGCATATAAATGCAGGGCACGGTAAACCGCGTGCGTAATTTCACCTACCCAGTCGTTATTAAAACACACCCCGTAACCACCGGGTTCGCCATAGTCTTTTACGGTGTCTTTTAAACCACCGGTTCTTCTTACAATGGGCACGGTTCCATACCGCATGGCGTAGAGCTGGTTCAGACCGCAGGGTTCCACCCGGCTGGGCATCAGCAAAAAGTCTGCACCGGCGTACATCTGGTGTGCCAGTTTTTCATTGTAGGCAATCTGCGAATTATAATATCCTACCAGCGGGCCGCGCATTTTTTCCAACACATATTCCAGGTGCGGGTCACCGCTTCCCAATACCAGGAAATTCATTTCCCGGCCAATATGATAAAGGGCATCCCTGATAGTCTGGGGCAATAAGTCGGCCGCTTTTTCACCTACCAGCCGGCCGATAAAAACAATCAGCGGATTGTCCGGGTCCAGGTTAAAGTTCCTGCATAATTCTGCTTTATTCGCTTTTTTGCCTTCTTCCACGGTTGCCAGTGAAAAATGGTCATCCAGATAGCTGTCTGTTACGGGATCCCATACTTTTGTATCGATGCCGTTCAGGATGCCGCTGCATTTACCTTTTTCATATTCAAACAGTGCTTCCAGGCCATTGCTCATATACCGAAGCTCCTCCAGGTAGCTGGGGCTCACGGTGGTAACTTTCCAGGCGCATTTGATACCACAGGCCAGGGGATTGATGTTGCCATTCCATTCCAGGGTACCTCGTTTCCAGCCATCCCAATGCGGAATATAATGGGTTTTATCCCAGCCCATCCAGCCCTGGTACTGTGCATTGTGAATGGTGAGCACGCAGGGTATATTGCGCAATTGCTGCTGGTATTCATAGCACCATTGCATCATAAAGGGTATCAGGGCCGCCTGGTGGTCGTGTACGTGCACAATATCAGGATGGTGTTGCCATTTTGATAACCAGTCCACCACGGCTATTTGGAAAGAAGTAAACCGCTCGGTATCGTCGTCGTACCCATACACTTTTTCCCGGTCAAGTAAACCGTTGATGTCTACCAGATAAAGATCAAATCCAAGCTTATTGATTTTTTCCTTGATAATCGTGTATTCGAACCAGGTATTACCCAGGGATGCGCCGCTTTTGTGAACCACATCCCATTCATTGTCATACAAAAATTTGGTGCGGTACATGGGCATTACCACCTTGGCAATATGACCCATCTGGTGCTGGTATTTGGGGAGGGCACCCACCACATCTCCCAGTCCGCCGACTTTTGCTACGGGATAACATTCTGCTGATACATGAAGTATCTCCATTGTGGTGAGTTTGAATTTATTGTATTGAATTTAGGAAGGATTTTAATTGGTTGGTGAAAGTAACGAAAATATTTTTTAAGGACGCTGTCCGCCAATATGTATTTCATTATAAATAAATGATTACATACCCTATCTTTAGACCCGTTATTATCAAATAGTGATATAAATTATGCCATTGCTTTAACACGCATGACAAACATGTTATTATTAGAACCTAAATTATTTTAACCCGATTGCACATGAACCAAACCAAACAACCTACCAACACCGGGGCTTTAGCAACTTTAGTGATGGTATTTTTTTTCTGGGGATTTATTGCGGCATCCAACAGCATCTTTATCCCTTTTTGCAAAACACATTTCAGCTTAACGCAATTTGAATCGCAGTTGATTGGTTCGGCTTTTTACGGGGCGTATTTTATCGGATCGCTTATTTTATTTATCAGCTCCAATATACTTGGGTACGATATCCTAAATAAAATAGGGTATAAAAAAGGCATCATTTACGGGTTGTTTATTTCGGTTGTGGGTGCCCTGCTCATCATACCATCAGCCAATGCCAATTCGTTTGCGGCCATACTGGCTTCTTATTTTGTGATTGCACTGGGCTTTTCCCTACAACAAACCGCTGCCCAGCCCTTTGCCATATCGCTGGGAGACCCTTCCACCGGTTCCCACCGGCTTAATCTGGCGGGGGGTGTAAACTCACTGGGTACCACCCTGGGCCCTATCATTGTAAGTTTTTTCCTTTTCGGTGGCTGTGGTACCGATAACAAATTAGTAACGGTAACCAATATTAATACGCTCTACCTGATTGTGGCGGCCGTTTTTGCGGCCGTAGCTATTTTCTTCGCCATTTCCAAATTACCATCGGGCAAGAATGAAGAAAAATTTGAAAAAGCAAACAAAGCCGCCGGTTCCTTATTACTGATGACCGGCGTTATTATTGTACTGATCATTATTGGCCAGCTCACCAATGTTTCAAAACTATCCATGCTGGTGGTAGCGCTATTTGCCATTGTGGGTATCCTGTTCTATTCAAATAACAATGCCGTAAAAAACAACGATGGCTGGGGCGCTATGAAGTACCAGCAACTGATATATGGAATGATTGGCATTTTTGTATACGTAGGTGTTGAAGTGACCATTGATAATAATTTTGGCGCCTTGCTAAAAACACCCGGTTACCTAACCGACCAGGGGCTTGATGTAAGCAAAATTTCAAAATATGTTTCGCTCTACTGGGGAAGCCTGATGATTGGCCGCTGGACCGGCGCCATCAGCGTTTTCAATCTCTCGGCGCAGGCGAGAAAGATAGCCACATTTATTGTTCCGTTTGTGGCGTTTGCGGTGGTGATATTTGCCAATAAGGCCAATTGCACCGATATCAGCGACCTGCTTTCCTATGCCATCTTTATTGCCATTGCCATTGCGGCTTTTTTATATGGCCAGGAAAAACCCGTTAAAACCCTGCTCACGGTGGCTGTGCTGGCTACCATCTTTATGCTCACGGGTGTGTTCACCCGCGGTATTGTTTCGGTGTATTCTTTTATGGCCGGCGGCCTTTGCTGCTCCGTTATGTGGCCCTGTATATTTTCGCTGGGCGTGGGCGGCCTGGGCAAATACACCAGCCAGGGTTCGGCCTTTCTTATCATGATGATTCTTGGCGGCGCCATCATACCGCCACTCCAGGGCGCACTGGGTGATGTTCCGTCCATTGGCATGCACAATTCCTATATAGTAGCCGCGCTGTGTTTTGCATTCCTGGCGTGGCTGGCCCTCAAACTAAAATCAGTACTACAGGCCCAGGGTCTGGATTTTGACCAGCAGGTAGGTGGCGGCCATTAACCGATTAATATTAAATAATTATTTTCAAGTAAACAGATCATGTCTTTAGCATCGTTACAGCAATTGGTAATAGGGATTGATATTGGCGGCACCGGAACAAAATTCGGCATTGTGGACCGCGATGGCAACGTACTTTTCTCCAGCGAGATATCAACAAAAAAACACGCAACGGTAGAAAGCTTTATTATTGAACTGCACGAAGCACTTTCGGTATTGATATTGAAAGCAGGTGGCACCGGCAGAATAAAGGGTATTGGCGTGGGTGCTCCCAATGGCAACTATTATACGGGCACCATTGAATACGCGCCCAACCTGCCCTGGAAGGGTATTATACCCCTGGCCAAATTACTGGAAGACAAATTTCAATTGCCTACTACCCTTACCAACGATGCCAATGCCGCCGCCATTGGTGAAATGAACTATGGCGCCGCCAAGGGCATGAAGGATTTTATTATGATTACCCTGGGAACCGGCGTGGGCAGCGGCATTGTAGCCAACGGCCAGCTGATATATGGGCACGACGGATTTGCAGGTGAACTGGGCCATACCATCATCATACCCGACGGGCGCCTGCACGCAGGCACCGGCAAACTGGGTTCGCTGGAAAGCTATGCATCGGCTACTGGGGTACGTTATACCGCCCTTGAATTCCTGGAAAAATCAAAAGAAAAAAGTCTGCTGCGCAAGGTATCCGCGGCAGACATGGATTCAAAAAAAGTATACGAGGCTGCCATTGCAGGCGATAAGCTTGCCAAGGATGTGTACGAATTTACCGGCCGCATATTGGGCATTGCGCTGGCCAATGCCGTCATGTTTAGCAGCCCGGAAGCCATTGTTCTTTTCGGTGGCTTAACAAAGGCTGGCGACCTGATACTTAAACCCACCCGCGAGCACATGGAGTCTAACCTGATACAGATTTTCCAGAACAAAGTTAAGATCCTGATTAGCCATCTCAAAGAATCAGACGCAGCCATCCTGGGCGCCAGCGCACTGGTCTGGGAAATGAAAGCGCAGTTGGTCTAGCGTCAGCCTGTTGTGCAATAATACCCAAACCCCAACAGCAACAACAGCGGGCCTATGATCGCATGTGGAAGCAATCAAAACCGCGCTGCAACAACCGGTGCCTGTTACCAGCTAGACGCGGCAACGGGCAAAACCGGCGACAAACTAACGATCATGCATATCCTGGGAATGGGCATCGCACAAAAAAAATGGATCTTGGCCGGATAGTATGCAGGCCGGTGCGACAGCACAAAAAAACACCCCGATCGGAATCAATCGGGGCGTGTATCAAAAGATTATTTGGCTGATTATTTTACGGAAGAAACCAGGCTTTTAAAACTCTCCGGGTTGTTCATGGCCAGGTCTGCCAGCACCTTGCGATCCAATTCAATTCCTTTTTCATTCAGCTTATGAATAAAAGTGGAATAGGTTAGTCCTTCTGCCCTTACGGCCGCATTGATACGCGCAATCCATAACCGGCGGTATTCTCTTTTCTTCAGCTTACGACCCACATAGCTGTAAGTCATCCCTTTTTCTACAATGTTCTTGGCAACGGTATATACATTTTTACGTTTACCGTAAAAACCTTTGGCTTGTTTTAAAATTTTTTTCCTGCGTGCTTTTGAAGCGACAGCATTTACTGAACGTGGCATATAAAAATGAGTTTATTAATAAAAAGATCAAATCAGTCAACCCGGTTTATTTCAACCGAAGCAAACGTTTTACAAAATAAGAATTTGCAGGGCTAACCTTGCCTTTGAGGCGCATGGCCCTTTTACGTTTGGTGGACTTTTTTGTCAGGATGTGGCGTTTGAACGCTTTCTGGAACGTGATCTCTCCTGTGCCCGTTATTT
>JBDTVE010000024.1:0-4349 GCA_040007355.1 Bacteroidota bacterium
AAGTTTTTGTAGTGAAGGTGCTGCAGCCTTTTTTTTGCGCAATGAAGCGTGTTATATGATTTCTAAACCGGTCTTCATAAAACGACTAGGGTTTTCCAGGGGAGGATGTATCAGCAAACCCTTCTATTACCGACTCAGTTGAAGCTCGTTTCCAAAAATAGACCAGCAGATTTCGGTTTTCGAATTTTTTAAATAATTACCGTAAATAACTGCAAAATCGACTTGGTTTTATGCGGTTTTATTGTAGTATAGGTATAGCCAGCCTGCATCATATTACACTCATGGCAACCGATATGCAGCAGGTTGGGGCTGGTGTTTTGTTAATAAATGTAGCAATGGGCAAAAGAATACGCCGTCTGCTAACTGGTTCATGTTAATGGCTCAATAATTCGCAGCTGGCCGGGCGGCCTTCCATTTTTATCAATGGAACCTGGTAGTTTTACCGTGCTGACCAGGGTTTTATTCTTGTTTATCCCGACACACCAAGGTAAGGAACAGGATTTAGCGGTAATTTAATGGTTTGTGATACAGACGATGGTTGTTGAAATAGCTTTTTTATATACGTTTGCGGATAAAGCTGACCAACCATTTTTTAACCTCTTCAAATCAACGCTATGCTGAAGAAATTTCTTAAATGGACCATGATAACACTTGGCAGTCTGCTTGCCATTGTTATTGTATTCTACGCCATCGTTTATTATAAAACGGAGGCGAGAATAAACAAAACATATACGGTACAGCTGCAGACGCTGACCGTACCTACCGATTCCCTTTCCTATATTCAGGGTAAACATATAGCCGAGAACAGGGGCTGCATTGGCTGCCATGGAGCCGATCTTGCCGGTGGCAGAGCCTTCCTGAATGTACAATCGCCCGTTGGCCTCCTGTATTCAGCCAATATCACCAGCGGAAAAGGCGGTTTGGATTTCACTGATGCAGACTGGATACGTGTACTGCGGCATGGGCTGGGAAAAGACAATAAATCGGTCTGGTTTATGCCATCGCACGAAATATACCATATTTCTAACCAGGAAATGGCGCAATTGCTTTGTTTCATCAAACAGCACCCACCGGTTGATAAGATCGTTCCGCAAAAATCAATTAAACCACTGGGCAGGATATTGACTTTTCTGGGTAAATATCCGCTGCTGCCGGCCGAGATGATTAATCACAACACGGTGTACAAAGACAAAATACAACCCACTATAACGGCTTCGTATGGCGCATACCTGGCAACGGTATGTCAGGGTTGTCATGGTGCGCATATGAAAGGCGGCCCGGCACATGAACCCGGCGAACCCGTTATCCCCGATATCAGTTCAACCGGCGAACCCGGCAAATGGCAGCTTGCCGGGTTTATTGCCACCCTGCGTACTGGTAAAACTCCCGAAGGAAAACAACTGGCTGAAGCCATGCCCTGGAGATTTCTGACATTTACGGATGATGAATTACATGCAATACAATTGTATTTGAAAGATATAAAATAAGGCGAGAAAATATTTGCCCTGCTACAGCCTGGCAGGAATGTCTTGCGAATTGATATGAAAAAGAAGATTATCCTCCTCGTTTTTGCCACGGGCATGGCAGAATTGCTTGTTGCCCAAAACAGGCTTGTGGATAGCATGATCAATTGGGTAAACACCCACCCGGTCATTGATTCGCAATATATTCTAACGCTTCACCGCATCAGCTGGCGAAGCGTTGACAAAGACCTGAAACAATCCTTTGCTTATTACGATAAAGTTTCTTATTACAGCGACAGTCTTCATTTTACTTTTGGGAAAGGACTGGCACAGGTTAACCTGGGCGTTTTATTCAGCAAATCGGCCAATTTTGAAGCCAGCAACAAAGCCTTTTTTAAGGCCATTGAATATGCGGAAGCCTGCGGAGGCCTGCGTTTAAAATCGGCATCTTTAAACAATGTGGGCGAGAACTTTGAAACGCTTAAGGATTTTGCCAAGTGCCGTCAGTATGTAAGAAAGGCCATTGGCATCAATAAACAGTTGCGTGCCTGGATAGGAGTGGGTATCAATTACGAGTTGCTGCAACAATGCGACCTGGAAGAAAAGTTGTATGACAGCGCCAAAAACAACCTGCTGCGCGGCTTGCCCTATGCCATCCTTTCACAGGATAGTTCACTTATCATGCAGTTTTACCTGGGGTTTGGAAAACTGCATGCCATTCACAACCGATTGGATTCCGCGCTTTATTATTTTCATTATGCCATCAGCGAATCAAAGCGGAACGGCAACCGGCTCAATGAATACGCCGGGTATATGGCACAGGTTCGTTACCTCAAAACCTTGAAAACAAATGAAAAGCTGGCGCTGCTGAAAAAAGCCATGAAGATTGCCCGTGAAACCGAGAGCCTGGAGCGCATAGCCGATGCGGCCCACCAGATGTCTTTTGCGTATGATGTAAAAGACAACAGGGATTCCTCGGCGGCCTTTTACCGGATCTACCGGATTACCGCCGATTCGGTGTTCTCTGAAAACAATAAAAGGAACGTGATTATTAAAGAGACGGAATGGATGGTAAAAAGACAGGAAATAGAAAATGAACACCTGAAAGAATATACCAAATTGCAAAACAAGGATCTTCAAATAAAAAATGGCCTTTTGCTGGCGGTTGTGATTTCCCTTCTGCTCATTATTTGTATTGCATTCGTTATCTACCAGTCAATACAAAACAGCAAACGCACCACGGAATCGCAGTTAAAACAGAATATAGCAGAAACCCAAATGGAAGTGCTGCGTTCGCAGATGAACCCTCATTTTATCTTTAATAGCCTGAATAGTATTGATGCTTTTATACAGAGCAACGATAAGTACAATGCAACCATTTATCTTAACAAGTTTGCCAAGCTGATGCGGAACGTGCTGGACAGCAGCAAACAGAATACGGTTTCGTTTGCAAAAGATATTGAAACTTTGAAGCTTTACATAGAACTGGAAGAACAGCGCAGCGAAAACAAATTTATTACGGAGTTGGACATTGATGAAGATCTGATGAACGGCGATTATAAGGTTCCGCCGTTAATCATACAGCCCTTTGTGGAAAATGCCATCATTCATGGTATCCGGAACAAGAATTCAAATGACGGTATCCTGGCAATTGATATTTCTAAAACGGATAAAGAAATTATCTATTCCATTACCGATAACGGCGTGGGCCGGGCCTTGGCCGCGCAAATGAATAATGGAAAAGGTAAATCCTATGGCGTGGAGATGAGTTATGAGCGGGTAAAGCTGTTCAATAAGGAAACCCTGGCATCCGTGGTGTTTACAGACCTCTACAACAATGGTCGGGCCGGCGGCACCAATGTTCGCATCATCTTAAATATAATATAATGCATAAAGCTATCATTATTGACGATGAATGTAAGGGCCGGGTAGCGCTGAGACAAAAGTTGACCGATTATTGCCCCGAAATAGAAGTGGTAGCGGAAGCGGAGAATGGCCCCGAGGGCATTTTTTTAATAGAATTTCATAAACCAGGGATTGTATTTCTGGACATTGAAATGCCCAGAATGAACGGCTTTGACATGTTGAGCGAGATACCAGAAAAAAACTTTCATATTATATTTACCACTGCTTACGACCAATACGCCATTAAGGCTATCCGGTTCGCGGCTTTTGACTACCTGCTGAAACCGGTGGACATAGAGGAGTTAAAAGCGGCCGTGGCCAAAGTACAGGATATTAAAAACACCAATGTAAAAAAACAGGTTGAACTGCTGCGGCAGAATATGCAGCAGCCCCGGATGCAGTTGCATAAACTGGCCATTCCCACGCTGGATGGTTTGTTTTTTTACGATATCAATGATGTGGTGCACCTGGAGGCCAATAGCAATTACACCAATATTTATTTCAGCAATAAAACAAAAATAGTGGCGTCCAAAACTTTAAAGGAATTTGAAGAATTATTACCGGAAGAGTTTTTTTTTCGTACCCATCATTCGCACATCATTAACCTGAATTATATCAAACGTTACATAAAAGGCGACGGCGGCCAGATTGAATTGCAAAATGGCAATTATGTAGACGTTTCCCGGAGGAAAAAAGATGAGTTCCTTAAAACCATCGGTTTGTAAAAACAAGTGTTTCCTGCTGGCGACCCATAGATACTGAATCTGAATCATGATTGTAAACTGCTGACACCCGGTGAGCCTGCCATCCTCGTAAACACCGTGCTGCACTTGATGCGTGCAGGCATCAGCAGCTGTGAGGTCTGACGGTTTTTGTTTTGTCGTTGACCCTTTTCAGCGTGCCATCATCCTAATTTTGCAGGGCAATATAATACGGATACTGTCTGGCAGGCTGTTTACCTGCTGCATGCGCACCATCTGT
>JBDTVE010000025.1:0-12390 GCA_040007355.1 Bacteroidota bacterium
CGCCCCACACCACGGAGAAAATGAGGCGATTATGTAGTAAAACACATAATCGCTTTTTTATTTGGTACCACATGGGCATAACAATAACATATCTCGAAGGGTACCGATCTTAGGACGCTGGAATTTATACCATCCTAACAATTTAAAACCAGCCATGACTCACAAAATTGCTAAACTAATTTCTATCGGAAAGTATCAGGATACATTGCTTCGGGAGGTAGTGTTTAAAACGCCTACTCATGCATCCAGCACGAAAAATATATGACATCCTTATTTACCGAAAACATGACATTGCCATTTTACCGACTACTTCGGTAACTAGGGATGCATGACCCATCATTAAAAGTTCTGCTTTGCGGGAGCCATAAAACAGGCCGTAAAGCATGGATAAAAAAACGATAGGAAACTGGATCATGTATCATGAAATTCAACGAATATTAAGGGAAGGATTAAGCCTTGCTGCTGTAGGCAAAGTGCTGGTTATGGATTAACGGATCTTCAAGCGGTACTCGCTGATGAATGAGGCGGAGTTTTGTTCTTTTCTGGAGGGTAAGAAAGTCCGGGATAAGCTACTTACGCCTTATGAGTCCTTTGTCCGGGAAAAGCTGGAATCACATCCTGCGGTCAGCGCCGCACAAATACATGACTGGCTCAAGGAATACCACCCCGGGTTCGCCACACATCACCCAAAACCGTTTACAATTTTGTGATGGCCCTGGGTCAGAAAGCCGATACCCAGCCGGATAAAAGTGACCTGAATGATGATGAAAAGGCCTTTGGCAACAACCAAAAATCAAATACAATAATAAATGAAAGCACAAAACAAAATCAGCAGTCTTTGCAAACAGCTAAATATTTCTGAGCCGAGTAGCTGACTTAATCGGCTCATGGCAGCTGGTAATTCTGTCTGCATCATTATTGTGGAAAAGCCGTTATGCTTTCCATATTGTCCGGCGAAATAATATGGGTTATCGAGTCAGGATAATTCTCGGTAAATGTAGCTGGAATACGCGCTTTTGCATTTTTGTTCCATTTGAATTCAAATACGTTCAATTTGCCATTCTGTTCTTCAACCAGGTCTATTTCCTGTTGTTGTGTTGTTCTCCAAAAATAATGGTTTGTTTCGGTTTCATTGTATCGCAGGAATTTGATTCTTTCAACGATTATAAAATTCTCCCATAATGCACCAACATCCGTACGTTGACTAAGAGGGTTAAAATTGTTGATGATGGCATTGTGGATACCACAGTCATAAAAATAGACCTTTCTGCCCTTTTTTATTTCATTCCGAAGATTGCGGCTGAAAGCGGGAAGCTGGAAGGGGCTCAATATTGCCTGACAATAAAACCAGCCATAGAAAGAAAATATCAGGAAAAACAACATAACAAAAAGTACGAACACGCACTGAGTATTGCCAACATACAAGGCGATGTAATAGGTTTTTCAACGGTTGTTTTTCAACTTAGCTATATGTAAATCATCCATTTCTAAATATAAATTTTGCTTCAGTTGCCGGGCCTAACGGAATTCTATTTCCTGCAGTTCAGCAATACTTTTCCGATATGTTTAATATCTTTAGCAAGCCTTTACCAACTGTCTTTCTACAACAACCGGCGAAATTACCAACGAATATTACCAACACAAACCAAGAAACCCAATGACCAGGATCCGTTTTAACGAAATGAAAGCCACTATAAAAAAAGCTTTCCTGGTTGCCGGCATGCCGGAAAATACCGCAGAAACCTGTGCGCGGGTGCATACGGAATCCAGCAGGGACGGGGTGTATTCTCATGGACTCAACCGCGTGGAACGGTTTGTTGACTATATAGCCAAAGGCTGGGTGGACGTGCACGCGGTACCAACGCCTGATATCGCCCTGGGTTCGATGGAGGTGTATAACGGTAATATGGGACCGGGAATTCCAAACGCCCTGTATGCCATGACCCGGGCCACAGAACTAGCGGAAAAAAACGGGCTGGGACTGGTAAGCCTCAACAACTCTACACACTGGATGCGGGGCGGCGCCTATGGTTGGCTGGCTGCTGAAAAAGGCTATATTGGTATTTGCTGGACCAATACGGAATCCTGTATGCCAGCCTGGGGGGCAAAGTCAGCCGGCATCGGCAATAACCCGTTTATCATGGCGGTACCGCATAAAGAAGGGCACATTGTACTGGATATGGCTATGTCGCAATATTCTTACGGGAAACTCGAGGTAATCCGGCTCAAAAATCAAAAATTGCCTTACCCCGGCGGGTTTGACCAGGAAGGCCAGTTGACCGATGATCCTGGCGCTATTGAAGATAGTCGCCGGATACTGCCTATGGGCTACTGGAAGGGTTCCGGATTTGCCATTTTGCTGGATATTATTTCCAGTCTGCTATCGGGTGGTCTCAACACAGCGGCAATCGACAAATTTGGAAAGGGCAGTTGCGGTAGTTGTTGCCAGGTTTTTATTGCCATTAACCCGGTGGCCATTAATACGCAGGCTTTTATTGATAAAGCCCTGGGGGAAACCATTGACCAAATCAAATCATCGGTGCCGGTAAACGAAAACGGCAAGATTCTATACCCCGGCGAGCAATCCCTGAAAACCCGGTTTGAAAACATGGAACTGGGTATACCGGTGGATGAAGGTGTTTGGGCCAGGGTAAAAGAGCTGGCTAAAATCCACTAGAAGAAAACAGGCTGCATGAAAGCACTTTGCATACCGTCGTACAACCACATGGATATCGAAGAATGGCACCTGCCCTTTATCGGATACACTACGGATATTTTAATTAATGAAAAAGCAGGCGGCATCTGCGGTTCGGTATCCCTATCTATCATGGAACTCGCTTCGGTGGACATCTATCCCAGGATAATAGGCCAGGAGATTCCGGCGAAGTTGTAGAGATGGCAGGCAGTACGGCGCCGTTTTTGTGATAGACGCAAAATATACCGATGCGCGGGAAAAAATACTGGAGCTGACAGCCTGTAATGGCGTAAGCGTAGTGATTGATGCCGCCTGCACAAAAAGATCTTTTGAACAGGCATTAGACCTGGTATATTCTGCAGGCAGGATTATCACGCTTGGTTTTAACAGTGAACCATCGGCCATTGTCCAGTTAAGTATTACGGCCCGCGAAATTGATGTACGGGGTTCCCGGTAAACAACAACAAATTTCCCACCACAATTGAATATTTTGCAGCCGGAAAATTGGCGGTTAAAGATATGATCACCCACCAGTTTCATTTTACAGATATAAACAAAGCCCTGGTGCTGGCAGCAGATGCGGCCATAGAAAAAGGAAAGATGGTCATGCTTTTTTAAATACCCGCGCAGACCGGCTTGTCCTCCCGTTCGTTCATACAAACCATTCCAGCACCAGCACACCCAGTAAACCGGTAACAGACACCAGCGTGTCTACCACCGACCAGGTCTTAATGGTATCTTTTAATGATAACTGAAAATATTCTCTGAACAACCAGAAACCGGTATCATTAACATGTGAAAACATCATACTTCCCGCGCCGATACTTAAAACCATCAGGTTTGGGTTGATATTAGTTGTTAGCATTAGTGGTGCAATAAAACCTGCCGTGGTAATTCCTGACACCGTTGAAGAACCCACGCACACACGGATAATGGCTGCAATACTCCAGCCCAAAATATAAGGATTCATAGCAGACCCCTGTAATTGCGTTGCAATGATCTGTGAAACGCCGCCATCGGTAAGAACCTGTTTCAGGGCACCGGCGCCCCCAAAAATCAAGAGAAGCGAAGCGACCTCTTTAACGGCTCCTATCAGATGCTGGTTAACCTGCTCTTTGCTATTGTATTTTAGAACCCGTAATGAAAACAAGGCAACGAATATAGTGATCAATAAACTCACGGTTGCATCACCCGCAAAAAGCAAACTTTCTTTTAAAAAACTTCCGTCTTTCAAAAACGGTGTCAGTAAGGAACTGCCGCCAATTAATATGATGGGCAGCAATACCGTTAGTATACTCATGGAAACACTGGGCAATTGGCCTTCCGGCAGCTGCGGCGCAACAAATGACAGATTGGGAATGCTGTTGTATTTTTTAACAAAAGATCCATACAATGCACCGGAAACCAGGATGGCGGGAACAGAAATGATGATGCCGTACAAGAGGGTGCGGCCCATATCGGCATGTAACTGTTTTACCAGAAACAAGGGCGCAGGGTGTGGCGGAAGGTAGCCCTGCGTTACGGATAAGGAAGCAAGCAGGGGTAAACCCACGTATACCGCCGGCAATTTATTGTTGAAAGCAACCGTAATGGCTATTGGTACCAGCAGCATGAAACCAACTGAGTAAAACAAGGGCAATCCTACAATAAAACCGGTCACCATAAATGCCCAGCGGATATGCTTTATGCCAAACCATTCAGTCATCCTGGTGGATATCTGTTGTGCCGCCCCGCTTAGACCAACCAGTTTTCCCAGCATGGCGCCCAAAGCAATGATGCCCGCAATAGAACCCAATGTTTCCCCGATACCTGTCTGTACTGATTTCATCAACGCTACTGCAGGCATTCCCAATACCAGCCCGATGCCGGATGCCACCAGCAGGAAAGCCAGGAAGGTATGCATCCGGCAATAAGAAATCAGTATCACCAGTATAAGTATTCCGGTTATGGTAGTAAGGATGGCCAAGGGTTTGCTGAATGAATGATTGCAGTATTGTTTTCCTTCAGAGCTCGAGGCTGGCAACAGTCTTGCTTCATACGCCTCTTTGCAATCCGCGGTACTCCCCATTGCGAAAGAAGGCGAACGGCAATTGATACTTTCGGGTTGCCAGGTTTGTGTAACGAATATATCATCTATTGCCCGATTCTCCTCACGCCCAATACAAAATAGGCAGATGGTATTGTCTATCGCATCGTAGAACCGGCATCGTACAAAAAAAATTATTGGAATAACCGTCAGCCTGGCCTGAAGGCCGCGCTTTTTTGACGCGCTTAGCAGCAGACTGGTGAATGAATGTGAAAACGCAGTTCTTCGGTTACAGGTCACCGATAAGTTGGACAGCACGTGTTACGGCGGCATTCTTTCACCGGATAACGGCCAGGTGCGGGTCGCCATCTATCTCTTTCTTTTATCTTGCCAACAACAACCAAGACGATAAATACCAGGATGCAGCCGTGTTGTTGTATCGTTGGATGGAAACACTGTGAATCAGCCGGATGGAAGCTGGTTGAACGAACCCGTTAAAGGCTCCTGGAAAAATATTTCCGGATTTTAAAGCTATGCTTGAACTTTCCTTATTGGGAGAAATATTGGATATGCTCTCAGCGAAATGCAAGAACGCTGGCGCACCAGGCATTAAAATTTATCACCCCGCATGACGGATTCATCTTTGGCGAAAGAACCTCGTTCCGCAGGCCCTGGATCAGCATAATGCAAGGGTAGAAATTGAAGTGATGGATTAGTGCTTCCATCAACACACCGGGCAATTGTTAGTCCGGTGGCGCTCCAAAACCATGTCACTTAAAACGGCAAATCATCGTTTTGCGGCATATCATCTATTGGTTCCATAGGAGCTGACTGAGATTTACCGCCTTCTTTTGGCCTGCCGGCAACCACCTTCCATGCCTTTATATCGGTATACCACCGGCCATTGTACTCCCGGCTTTCCACATCAAATGAAACATCTATCGTCTCGCCCAATTTAAAACCGGCCAGGTCAATTTTTTCACCCCAGGCAGCAATGCACACTTTCTTGGGATAGGTATCGCTGGTTTCTAAAATAAATTCCTGTTTTTTCCAGGCACCGTTTTTCCCCTGGCCCGTTTGGGCTGGTAATAATTGTATGATTTTTCCGCTGATATCCATTGTAAAATTATTTGTACAAAAGTATTGAATCTGCAAAAGCAAAAACATGTTTTTTGCCAGTAGTTCCAGGTTGTTTTCAACATGGTTTTCCTGGTCAAAACACAATTGGCCGTACCGCAGGTTGAACCGTGCAGGCCAGCTGCTTATATAGCCTGCAATGTCCCTGCATCCGGGATGTCTGCTAGTTTATCCAGGAAGTATTATTATTCTTTTGAGACAATTGGCGGTATAACTGGATGCAGAAAGGTTTGATCCGGCCGAAAGCCCTACCAGTTTTAAGGCTGTTCCTTTAACATCGCAGTGTATATGGCAAATAAAAATGTGTGCTGCCCGTTTGCAGCACACATTTTATTATTGAGATTGGATTGCGGTTATACAAGCCCTTTAGCGTGTTGGTATCAGTGCATAGCCTCGCTTAAATCTACTTTTTTTGCCTGGCCCCCCTTTACAAGCAGGACAAAGGGAACGCAAATGAGGAATAAAACGCCCAGGTAAAGAAATACATCCATGTAAGACAGCACCGCCGCTTGTTTGCCAATCACATAGTCAAGCGACTGGTAACTGCTTTTCAGAGCTGTATTGGAAGCCATGCCTTTTGCCATAAAGCTATGCTGCATGGCCTGTACACGATTCATTACGGCAGGGTTGTACACGTCTAATTTTGTTACCAGATCGCTGCGGTGCGTCATGCTTTGCCTGGCCATAAACGTGGTTACCAGGGCCACACCAAAGGAACCGCCGAGCTGGCGCATCATACCTGTAAAAGAAGCCCCCTGGCCAATTTGTTTTCCTTTGAGGGTAGACAATGACAGGGTGGTAATTGGTATGAATAACATGCCCATACCCATACCGCGTACAATCAGCATCCAGAAAAAACTGGGAGAACCGGTATCGGGCGTCAGTATTTTATATCCCCAGAAAGAATATACAAAAAATAAAAGCATACCAAGCGCAATCAGGTATTGTTTAGGAACACCTTTTTGAAGCATTTGTCCTATCATGGGCATCATAATGGCAGTGGTAACAGCCGATGGTATCATTAGCATACCCGCCTGCTGGGCCGTCCAGCCAAGGGTGGATTGCGTATATAGTGGTATGATAAAAGTGGAACCATACAGTCCAAAACCCATGATAAAGGAGAGTATGGTACCCACCCGCAGGTTGCCGTTTTTTAGTACCCTCAGTTCCACAATTGGATTGCGGAAAGTAAGCTCGCGCCAGATAAAAAAGAAAAATCCAAAAAATGCGGTAATGGCCAGAATCGTAATAGCCGTGTCATTAAACCAGTCATCGTCCTGTCCTTTTTCCAGTACATACTGCAGCGATCCTACGCAAATGGCCAGCAAGGCAATGCCTATCCAGTCAATATCGCGCGGAGAACTTTTCTCACCGTATTTCGGGCTTTTTACAAACTGGAGGGTCAGCAAGGTTGCAATCACGCCAATGGGTATATTAATATAGAAAATATTCGGCCAGGAAGAATGGTCTACGATATAACCGCCCAAAGGAGGCCCAAGTGTGGGACCAATAATAACCCCCAGCCCGTAGATCGCCTGCGCCATACCGCGTTTTTCCGGCGGGTAACTTTCTGTAATAATGGTTTGCGAGGTTACCAGCAGGGCACCCCCGCCGGCGCCCTGTATAAAACGAAATATAACCAGCTCCCAGATGCTGTTTGCATTACCGCACAAAAAGGAGCACAGTGTGAACAGCATAATGGAGGCGGCAAAATAATTGCGTCTGCCAAACTGCTGTGAGAGCCAGCTTGTCATGGGTATGATGATAACGTTACCAATGGCATAGGCGGTAACCACCCATCCAACCTCGGATATACTTGCTCCCAGGTTACCCTTCATATCATTAAGTGCCACGTTCACGATGGTGGTATCCACTATTTCAAGCAGGGCACACATGATAGCGGTAAGCGTTATTACCAGCCGGGCCGCACCATAGGTCACCAGGGAATGTTGTTGTTCCATACTATCTTTATAATCTTTAAAATGCGCCGTCCTTGTTGTGAACGGTGCTTAATCCAGGTGCACATCCACCGTTACATTCATGCCAGCTATCAACTGTTTTATCAGTGTATCGGAAGGCTGGGTAAACTGAATTTTTACCGGTAGGCGCTGCACCACCTTCACAAAGTTGCCACTGGAATTGTCGGGCGGCAGCAAGGCAAAACGGGCGCCGGTGGCCGCGGCAAACGAAGCTATGGACGCTTCAAACGCATGACCGGGGAAAGCGTCTGCATGTACCAGTACTTTCTGGCCAACTTTCATTTTATCGAATTGTGTCTCCTTAAAATTGGCCACCACCCAGATATCCTGGTTGAGTACCACACTGAACAAGGCCTGACCCGCCGTTACAAACTGTCCTTCCTGCACATTAACCTTGGAAACCAACCCGTCTTCCGGAGCGGTAATAACCGTATAAGACAATACCAGTTTAGCATCATTTACATCTACCTGACGCTGTTTAATGGTTGATCCAGCAATGGTAATCTGGGTAGACGTGGCGCGGCTAAGCGATGCCACTGCACTGGTTTGCGTAGCGGCCTGTTTTTTCTGTTCTTCCAGCACCTGCAATTGTTTCTCTGCCGTTTGTTTGGCGGCCAGTTGTTGTTCGTACTGCTGTTGTGTAACAGAATGATCCTTTATCAGGTTGGCATAGCGGTTAAAGTCCTGGGTGGCGCGCCATACATTTATTTTGGCCGTTTCTATCTGTGCGTCTACGGTGGATACGCCTGCCTGAGAGGAGGCAATATTGGCATTGGCAGCTGTGGAAGATGCTTTTGCCGCACTCAGGTTGCTTTCGGCCGTAGCCAGGGCCGCCTCGGCCTGTTCCAGCTTAATCCTCAGATCCCGATCGTCCAGCACCAGCAGGGTATCGCCCTTTTTTACTTGCTGATTATCTTTTACCCGTACTTGTGTAACGTAGCCGGATATACGCGGAATAATCGGGCTGATATTGGCTTCCACCTGTGCATCATCTGTTTCTTCATGATGCTGCCCGTGTATGTATTTACTGATGCCAAACCACCCGCCTACTATCACCAGTATAATCAACACGATGACAAAGGTTTTATTTGTTTTTTTATGCGGAGCCGGTTTGGGAGTTTTTGTTTCGCTGGTATTTGGTTCCATGTAAATTGTTTATTCGTTTAAAGTATTTAGATTTAATTTATTTGTCCGGATGTAAAAGACCGGCTGCCTGCAATAATTTATTATAGGCCACCAGTGCATCTGCCTTTGCAAAAGCATGGTTTAGTTTGGCTTGTAACTGGGCCACGTCTGCATCCAGCAATTCCGTGGTGTTCACCAGGTTGTTCTCATATTTATTCCGGGTAATCTTGTAGTTTTCGGTTGCCTGTACAATGGCTTTCTCATACACATCAATTTTTTTCCGGCTGAACAGGTAACCCTGGTAAGCTTCATTGACCTGGTAGCGTATATTATCATTCAGGGCTTCCTCATCTGCTACCAGCTGCTGTTCTTTTGCCTTTGCCTGTTGCAGTTTTGCCTTCGTTTTCCAGAGCGATGACAAACTATACTGAACGCCCACGCCAATATTCACCGCATTGGTGATCGTGAGCAGGCCGGGCACATCCG
Source organism: Bacteroidota bacterium (assembly GCA_040007355.1). Taxonomy (GTDB): domain Bacteria; phylum Bacteroidota; class Bacteroidia; order Chitinophagales; family Chitinophagaceae; genus JACMLD01. The sequence continues at coordinate 9,449 of JBDTVE010000025.1, forward strand.
CGGCAATATATCCGCCGGTTAATGCAATCCCCGGATAATATTCACTTTTGGCAGCTTTAATACCGGTACCCGCTGCTTTTTGCCGGTAAGAAAGAGCTTTTATATCCTTCCGGTTCTCCAAAGCTTGTTTTTCATATGCTTCAAGTGGTCCTGCACCAGCCGGCGGCGCTACGCTGGCAGTATCAGGCATAAGAATAGTGGTCTCCGGAAAGCCCAGCATAATATCCATGTTTACATTGGCCAGGTTCCAGTTGCCCTCTGCTTCAAACAAGGAGAGTTCTATATTGGAAGTCTGCAATTCCACTTTTAAAAGGTCATTGCGGGCCAGTAAACCGTTCTTTTCCAGGTTTGCAAAATCATTGTCGCGCTGGCGCGATTGATCTAGGTTTTCTTTTACCAGGTTTACCGCGGCCTTTGCCTTATATAAATTGACATAGGCGTTCACGGTATTTAGTACAATGGCTTCCAGGTTGTTGTCGGCATCCAGTTTTGCCGCCTGTTCCAGGTATTTGGCAGATTCAATTCCGTACTGTATGCGCATTCCCGAATAGAGGGGTAAGCTTAAATTAGCGATGCCATAAAGTGCGGAAGAAACTTTGAGGTTATTTGAATCTGGCCCGCCTCCGCCGGATTTTGTGTGCAGGTTTACATTGGGATTGTTTACCCGCAGGTAAGACCCGCTGATCTTAAAATCGGGCAGGCGCTGATCCCGGGCTTCCCGCACCGCAGCGGTGGCCTCTTCTATTTTTGCACGGTTATTTTTTAGTTGTTTGCTGTTTTTTATGCTTAGGCCGACCGCCTCCCGAAGACCCAGGTTTTTGTTGGTGCTATCCTGCGCTATCAAACGGTGACTTATCAGCAGGCTGAATGTCATCAATATGCATGCTTGTCTTAATAGTGAGGTATTGTATTTCATTTTTAGCTGTTCTATTAAAAAATCTTGGTTCAAAAAAAATATGCTCAATCAATGTTCCATTCATCATGAAGCGCCATTACCGGTATGAGGTTAAGCCGCGCCAGTTCCCTGGCGTAACTTTTATGAAACAGGTTATACCAGAGACCGTGTTTTCTAGGTCGCACCACCAGTAAATCAATATTGTTCTCTTCTACAAATTGGCCAATGGCCTGCACAATATGCGACTCATAAATTTTATGATAAACCGGATTCATATCTTCCAGTTGTTTATGTAAGATGTCCTCTGCTTCCGCTTCGTTTTGCTTATCCTGGTGCGGCGGCATAACCACCACCACATGTAGTTTTGCACCGGTATAGTGAACCAGTTTTTTTAAGGATTCAATGGACGAAGCGCTGTGGAGATTCCCGGGAATGGAAGCAAGCGAAATCTGGCCGATGCGTTTATAGGCCACATCACGGGGTACCGTAAGCACCGGCACGGGCAATTCCGTAAGCGCGCTGAGGGTATCGGTATCCCAGGACCAGATTTCACCATAGGCCGCCGGCGTACCCATGATAACCATTACGGCTTCCTCCTCTTCAATTAACTCTTTCAGGCTTTTTATAAACCCGCCTATCAGCGCCTTGAACCTTATCCGGACTGTGGTAAAACTTTCTTTTACCCGCTCCATTTCCTCTTCCAGCTTATCCACCCGGTTTCCCAGGGTATCGCTGATGGCGGCCATGGACACCCCATCGCCGGAATAAGAGGTAGGCACCGCGTTAATATTCAGCAATAACAAATCAATTTTTTGACTGGCTGCACTAAAACCACAGGCATACTGCAATGCATTTTGCGCAGAAGCGGAAAAATCAGTTATAACGATAATGGTTGCCATGTGGCGCTATTTTATCAAAAACAGGGCATCAATTGGCATGCCTGCTTTTTGCTAATGAACATATGTTCACCTGCCGGTTAAAAAAAATCAACTTTTTAATCCGTCCCAGCAGATGCCAAAGGCTTCTTTAATCAGATCGACTGTTATTTTCTTTTTATGATAATTAACGTATTTGATAACGGCCGTTATGCTGGCCATCATGAAGATGAGCAGCATCACCGTATCCAGGTCCTTGAGCATTTTCTCTTCTTTTCCCCTTTCAATCAGTTTATAGAGGGGTTGCAGCAACTGCTGGTTCATTTCCTTGGTAGACTCAGTCATAAAAGGCGAATGAAAACACTGCTCCATAAAAACTGATACGTCAAAATTGTTCATCCGGTACTGGAGAATATTATTCCAGATAACTTTAAACCCTTTTTTAAAAGTTATTTCATCGTCGTATCCTTTAAAATAAGCGTCTACGGATGCTGCCCGGCAGCTGGAATACAACTGGTTAATCAGTTCATCTTTGTCTTTGAAATATATATACAGAGTGCCGGTGGCCATCCCGGCCTGCCGGGCAATCTGCCGCATGGTGACACCCGCCACGCCGCGATTTACCACCAGCTGCAGTGTGGCGGCAAAGATTTGTTGTATTTTATTTTCGTCCCGTTGCTTCAAGCCCGCAAAGATAAATGAACTTTTGTTCAGTCTCAAACATTTTGCTTTTTTTTGTGTAAATATGGCGGTGCCGCGGTCTTAACCCCGTCTGAATGAATATTATAAACCGGATTTTTTTAGGCCGATAATAGAAACCCGCCGATTCGTTTATCGTTATTCTTTATTCGATAACAAATGACTATAACCTGCACTCCAAAGTCAGGTAAAAACTTCTGGCATCTGCCGGAACAATGCCGGGGCCGGGGTAACTGTCGGCCCGCCGCGTAAAATAAGAATGATTGGCGAGGTTGTTTATACTGGAGGAAAGCGCCCATCGCCTGTTGAAAGTATATTCTGCCGACAGGTCCATAATAATATAAGAGGGTATGGCGCCGTCTATGGCATTTACTGTAAACCGGGCATTGGTGGCATCCGTGAACTGGCTGCCAGTATAGCTGAACTGGTAGGTGGCGGCAAGTTTCTTTCTCCGGAACGATAAACCGGTTTTA